>NZ_RZRA01000500.1:0-4105 GCF_003998945.1 Mesorhizobium sp. M7A.F.Ca.CA.003.01.2.1
TTGCCCGAACCGCCGGCCTTTTCGATCTTCTCGATCGCGGCCTTGGAGGCGCCGGCGACGTCAAAGGCGAGCTTCGCCTTGATCTCGCCATCCGAGAGGATGCGCACGCCGTCCTTGACGCGGCGGATGACGCCGGCGGCAACCAGCGATTCAGCCGTCACGGTTGCCTTGGCGTCGAGCTTCTTGGCGTCGATGGCCACCTGGATGCGGGCCAGCGACACGACGGTGAAGCTCTTGGCGAAGATGTTGTTGAAGCCACGCTTCGGCAGGCGCCGGTAGAGCGGCATCTGGCCACCCTCGAAGCCGTTGATGGCGACGCCGGAGCGCGCCTTCTGGCCCTTGACGCCGCGACCGCCGGTCTTGCCGGAGCCGGAGCCGATACCACGGCCGAGACGCTTCTTGGAGTGCGTCGCGCCGTCCTTGTCACGCAGATCGTTGAGTTTCATCTGACTTCTCCTGCGCTCTGGCTCAGCCCTCGTCCACGACGCGGACGAGATGCTGGACGGCAGCGATCATGCCGCGCACGGAGGGCGTATCTTCCAGCGTGCGCTGCTTGTGCATCTTGTTGAGGCCGAGGCCGACCAGCGTCGCGCGCTGTTCCTTCGGACGGCGGATCGGCGAACCGATCTGCTCAACGGTGATGGTCTTGGTTGCTTTCTTGGCCATGGTCAAAATCCCTGGTCAGATCGACTATTCTTCAGCCGCAACGGCGGTGCCGCGGCGGGCCTGAAGGGTCGAATACTTGATGCCGCGAGCAGCAGCCACATCCTTGGGATGCATCTGGCTCTTCAGCGCGTCGAAGGTGGCGCGAACCATGTTGTAGGGGTTCGACGAACCCATCGACTTGGCGACCACGTCATGCATGCCGAGCGTCTCGAAGACAGCGCGCATCGGGCCACCGGCGATGATGCCGGTACCTTGCTTGGCGGCGCGCAGCAGCACGCGTCCAGCACCCCAGCGTCCTTCGACGTCGTGATGCAGCGTACGGCCCGAGCGCAGCGGCACGAAAATCATGTCGCGCTTGGCCGATTCAGTTGCCTTGCGGATAGCTTCCGGCACTTCGCGCGCCTTGCCGTGACCAAAGCCGACGCGGCCCTTCTGGTCGCCGACGACGACGAGTGCTGCAAAACCGAAGCGACGGCCGCCCTTGACGACCTTGGCGACGCGGTTGATGTGGACGAGCTTGTCCACCATGCCGTCATCGCGTTCTTCACGATCGCGGCCGCGGCCGCCATCCCTACGTTCCTGTGCCATATCCTGTTCCTTGTTTTTTTCCGGAAGCACGGTTGCTGATAAGATCCGGTGCCTCGCCCCGATTAAATCGGGAAACGGTCACCGGGGGCGAAATCATTTCCTTCGCATAATCTTTATCCGAAAAGTCTGCAACTTTTCGGGATCATGCTTAGAAGCTCAAGCCACCTTCGCGGGCAGCCTCGGCGAGCGCCTTGACGCGGCCGTGATAGATGTAAGCGCCGCGGTCGAAGACGACTTCCTTGACGCCGGCCTTGGTGGCGCGCTCGGCGATCAGCTTGCCGATCGCGGTGGCGGCAGCGGTGTCGGCGCCGGTCTTGAGCGAACCCTTGAAGTCCTTCTCGAGCGTCGAAGCGGCGGCGATGGTGTGGCCCTTGGCGTCGTCGATGACCTGCACATAGATGTTCTTCGACGTGCGGTGAACCGACAGACGCGGACGCTCGCCGGCGACCTTCTTGATCTGACGACGGACGCGCTGCGCGCGGCGCTGCGTGGATTCCTTGGTACCCATGATGGTCTTCCTTGCCTTCAAAAAACGGGGGCCGCCATATGCGGTAGGCGAAAGCGCCTCCCGCGACCGCTCCCCGCGGCGTTACACTCTTGGCTTGGCCCTTTCCGAAAAGTCTTCAACTTCTCGAGGCCAGGCCTACTACTTCTTCTTGCCTTCCTTGCGGACGATCTTCTCGCCGGCGTAGCGGACGCCCTTGCCCTTGTAAGGCTCGGGACCACGATACTCGCGGATCTCGGCCGCAACCTGGCCGACCTGCTGCTTGTCGATGCCGGCCACAGTGATTTCAGTCGGCTTCGGCACGGTGATGGTGATGCCCTGCGGCGTCTCATAGACGACGTCATGGCTGAAGCCAAGCGCCAGCTGCAGGTTCTTGCCCTGAAGTGCCGCGCGATAGCCGACGCCGGTGATCTCGAGCTTCTTCTCGAAACCGTCCTTGACACCCTGCAGGATGTTGACGATCTGCGTGCGCGACATGCCCCACTTGGAGCGGGCGGTCTTGGTCTGGTCGCGCGGCTGGACAGCGATCTCGCTGCCTTCCATCTTGACCAGCACTTCGTCGTTCACCACGAACTTCAGCTCACCCTTGGGGCCCTTCGCCGTCACGGTCTGGCCGTTGACGGTCGCGGTCACGCCCTGCGGCAGCGAAACGGGTTTCTTTCCAATACGAGACATTTTGTTGTCCTCGTCACTTCTCTTGTTTCAGGTCTCTGTCTTCGGGAACGATCCGAAGACCGGATTCCACTTTGCGGTCAACTGCCAGATCAGAAGATCTGGCAGAGGATCTCACCGCCGACGTTCTGTTCACGTGCTTCATGGTCGGCCATCACGCCCTTCGGTGTCGAAAGGATGGCGATGCCGAGGCCGTTTGCGACCTGCGGAATCGACTTGGCCGAAACATAGACGCGGCGGCCTGGCTTCGAAACGCGGGCGATTTCGCGCACGACCGGCGCGCCGTCGAAATACTTCAGCTCGATCTCGATTTCGGACTTGCCGTTGTCGAAGTCGGTCTGGCTGTAATCGCGGATATAGCCTTCAGCCTTCAGCACGTCGAGGACGCGGGTGCGCAGACGCGAAGCCGGCGTCGAAACGCTCGACTTCTTGCGGCCATACGCGTTGCGGATGCGGGTCAGCATATCGCCGAGAGGATCGCTCAATGACATGTTATGTCCTCCTTACCAGCTCGACTTGACCAGGCCCGGGATCTGGCCGTTATTGCCGAGATCACGAAGCGCGATGCGCGATACTTTGAGCTTGCGATAGTAGGCGCGCGGACGGCCGGTGACTTCGCAGCGGTTGCGGATGCGGATCTTGGCCGAGTTGCGCGGCATGGCAGCAAGCTTGAGCTGAGCGCGGAAACGCTCTTCCATCGGCTTGGACTGATCCATGATGATCGCCTTGAGCGCAGCCCGCTTGGGACCGTACTGGTCGGCAAGCTTGCGGCGCCTGTTGTTCTTCTCGACTGAGCTGGTCTTTGCCATTTCAGATTTTTCCTTTTCTCGCTGCCGTTACTGGCGGAAGGGGAAGTTGAAGGCCTTGAGCAATGCCCTGGCTTCGTCGTCCGTCTTCGCAGTCGTACAAACGATGACGTCCATGCCCCAGATCTGATCAACCTTGTCGTAGTTGATCTCCGGGAACACGATGTGTTCCTTGATGCCCATGGCGTAGTTGCCACGGCCATCGAAGCTCTTCGGATTCAGTCCGCGAAAGTCGCGGACGCGCGGCAGTGCGATGTTCACGAGGCGGTCGAGGAACTCATACATCCGTTCCTTGCGCAACGTGACCTTGGCGCCGATTGGCATCTTCTCGCGGACCTTGAAGCCGGCGATCGAGTTGCGGGCGCGGGTGACGACGGCCTTCTGGCCGGCAATCATCGCCAGGTCTTCGGCCGCGATCGAAGGCTTCTTCGAATCGGCGGTCGCTTCGCCGACGCCCATGTTCAGCACGATCTTGTCGATGCGCGGAACCTGCATCTCGTTGTCGTAGCCGAACTGTTCCTGCAGCGCCTTGCGGATGGTCTCGTTGTAGACCTGCTTGAGGCGCGGCGTGTTCTGAGCCTTGGACTGTTTGCTTTCAGCCGTGGGCTTCGTGGTTTGAGCCTTAGCCATTGATGACTTCTCCCGAGCGCTTGGCGACGCGCACCTTCTTGCCGTCCTTCTGGAAGATGAAGCCGACGCGGGTCGGCTTGCCATCCTTGGGGTCGGCCAGCGCGATGTTCGACAGCTGGATCGGCGCTTCCTTGGTGATGATCCCGCCCTCTTGGGACTGGGACTGCTTCTGGTGACGGCGGATCATGTTGACGCCGCGCACCAGCGCGGTGTCTTCCTTCGGCTGTACCGAGAGGAC
>NZ_RZRA01000501.1:0-4099 GCF_003998945.1 Mesorhizobium sp. M7A.F.Ca.CA.003.01.2.1
CCGATATTGTTCGTCGGCCTCGAACTTGACCGCCGGGGCATAGAAGAACTTCACCGCGTCGGACGCCGGTCCGGCGACGGCTCCGGCCGGCAGGGCTATCGAAAGGGCGGCAACGATCACTGTCAGTCGCATGCAGAATCTCCGGCTTTTGACGGCTTGAGCCTATCAACACCACGTATCCTGCATATCGGCTTTTTTGCGGCTCATGAAGTCCTGCAGCACCTTGTTTTAGCCGTCCAGCCAGACGTTCTGAAGGTCCATCTCGAATGTCTGGTGGACACCATAGTTCTTCACCTTCTTGCTCATGTGGCTGTAGAGCTTCTGCCAGAAGGGCTGAATAATGACGCCCGAATCCTGCAGGATCTGCTCGACATCCTTCATGACCTCGCGTCGTTTCTCCACGTCGATGAGCGAAAGCGCCTGCTTGAGCTTGGCATCAAAATCGGGGTTGGAATATGCCGATTCATTCCAGGCCTCGCCGGTGCGATAGCCGAGCGCCAGCACCTGCACGCCAAGCGGGCGCATGTACCAGATCGTCATCGAATAGGGATATTTCGTCCAGTCGTTCCAGAAGGTCGAACCCGGCAGCACCGTGCGCTTCACCTTGATCCCGGCATCGCGCAACTGGCCGGCAATGGCGTCGCCGGTATTCTTCTGCCAATCGTCCTCGATGGTGATCAGCTCATGCTCGAAGTCGGCCTGTCCGGCTTCCGCCATCAGCTTCTTGGCGCCGGCGGCGTCGCGTGTCTTCTTGGGCAGCGCATAGTATTCCGGATGGATCGGGGCGACGTGGTGGTTTTCACCAGGGGTGCCTCGCCCGGCATAACCGAGTTCGAGGACCGCATTGTTGTCGACGGCCATTTGCAGGGCGTTGCGCACCCGCTTGTCGTCGTAGGGCTTGTGGGTGATGTTGGTGCGGGCAACCAGCGTCGTCGCCGTCGCCACCTCCGATTTCACCAGATCCATCTTGTCGAGAATGTCGATGAAGTCGGCGGGCGACTCGAAATTGAGGTCGATCTCACCGGATTCGAACGCGTTCACGGTGGCGTTGAAATCGGTGCCGTAGTCGACGAACTCGACGCTGTCGAGCGGCGCCTCACCACCCCACCATTTGCCATTCTCACGACGCTTGACGACCGCCTTCTGGCCGACATCGTAGGAGACCAGTTCGAACGGTCCCGTGCCGATCGGCTTCTTGATCGGATCGGCACCGTCGGCATCGAAGCTGCGATGGACGACGAGCGCCGGATAGTCGGTGAAATTCGGGATCAGCGAAATGTCTGGTTCGCTTAACTTCAGCTTGACCGTATTGTCGTCGACCTTGGTGATCGCGCCATCCCTGGCCTTGCCGGTCTTTGCGTCGATCAGCGCGCCGACCCGGGCGGCCATGGAATTGCCGGCGACATTCTTCTCGCACCAGCGGGTCAGATTGTGAGCGACGTCATCGGCGTTGAAGGCATCGCCATTGTTCCACGTGATGCCCTTGCGCACATGCAGCACGTATTCGGTGGCGTCGTCGTTGATATCCCAGCTTTCGAGCAGGACCGGCTCGAAGGTGAATTGCCTGGTATAGCGGACAAGCGGCTCCAGCCAGCAGCGCGAAATGTTCGCCAGTTCCACCCAGTCGTAAGTGCGCGGATCCTTCTGTCCCTTCACCGACATCGAGACGCGCAGCGTTCCGCCTTTCTTCGGCTCTTCGGCCAAGGCCCGATCCGGCACGGCAAGGCCGATCATGCCATAGGCAAGAGCCGTCGATGCGCCGAAGGCGCTTGCCAGCGCCAGGAACTCGCGCCGGTCGACACGACCCGCGCGTGCTTCGACCGCCATTGCCTCGATAGCGCTCGGCACGCGATCGCCACTGCTTCTGAAGAATGCCATTTTTTCCTCCCGTCTGGTTCCCTTTGATCTTGGTTCTTCGCCTCAACTGACGCTGTCCGGCAGCCTCTCCTCGCGCCGCGCGATGAAATCCATCAGGCCATCGGCGATGCCTTCGTCGAGCTTCGGCTCCTCGTAATCCGCCAGCATGTTGCGCGCCTTCTCGCGGCCGCGCGTGTCGTGGTCCTTCGCCCCTTCTGCCTTCCACTGTTCGAACGAATTGAAGTCCATGATCGAGGGCATGAAGAAGGCGGATTCGAAATGTTCCAGCGTGTGCTGGGTACCGAGGAAATGGCCCTGCGGTCCCACCTCGCGGATTGCCGCCATGGCTTCCTTGAAATCGTCGAACGGCAGGCCGCCGGCATATTTGTACCAGCCGATGAGCTGTTCGCAGTCGGTGGCGAATTTCGAATAGCCGCAGGTCAGGCCGGCCTCGAGCCATCCGGCGGAGTGCCAGATGTAGTTGGCGCCGGCGAGGATGGCGGCATGCATCAGCATGTTCGCCTCGTAACCAGCCTGGGCGTCGTTGAGCTTCGACCCGACATGGAAGCCGGAGGTGCGCCACGGCAGCCGGTATTTCCGTGCCAGCGCTCCCATCAGATACATCATCTGCGCCGCCTCGGGCGTGCCGCCCATCGGAGCACCGGTCTTCATGTCCACCGTGACCATGAACTGTCCGTAGATCTGCGGCGAGCCTGGGCGCAGCAGTTGCGTGAAGGCGACGCCCGCCAGCGCTTCCGCATTGACCTGTGCCACAGCGCCCACGGCGGACGCCGAAGTCGAGGCGCCGCACAGTGCAAAGGGTGCGAGGATCAGCGGCTGGTTGCTTCGCGCATAGACCTTCATCGCGTCCAGCATGGTGGCGTCCCACACCAGCGGCGAATTGCAGTTGGTGATCGACACCAGGACAGGATTGTCGCGGACGTAATCCTCTCCGAACACGATGCCTGCCATCGCCATCGTGTCTTCCGCCCGCTCCTTGGACGTGACGATGCCCATGAACGGCTTGTCGGAATGCTTAAGCGCGGAATGGATGATGTGGAGGTGACGCTTCGGTACCGCGATTTCCATCGGCTCGCAAATGACCGAACTCGATGAATGCAGCGCCGGCGCCATGTAGGCGAGTTTGTGGAAATTGTTGAGGTCGGCGAGCGTGCCGTAACGCCTGTTGTTGTCGAGATCGCGAACATAGGGCGCGCCATACATCGGCACGAAGATGGTGTTGTTGCCGCCCACCCGCACCGTGCGCTGCGGATTCCTCGCATTGAGCGTGAACTCCGACGGGACCTTCGACACCAGTTCCATCAGCAGGGCCCGGTCGATCCGCACACGGGTTTCCGAGACATCCGCGCCCGCCGCCTTCCACAGTGCGATCGCCTCGTCGTCGCGGAACTCGCAGCCCACCTCTTCGAGGATCAAGAGCGACTCCTCGTGGATCAGTTCGACCGCCTCATCGGGGACCATCTGGTAGACGGGGATCTGGCGGACCAGCGTCGGGAACGACGTTACGGGAGCTCCGCGCAGGGCCTTGCGCCCCAGGCGGCCGCCACTGCGGCGGTTGGCATGTTCGGTCACTTCGGGGGCCGGTGCGTTCATGGCAACTCCATTCCACTCATGAAGGAGCCTAGCGCGACAAAATGGTGATGTGACGCTGGAAAATCCTGATCTCTTGTATAAGCTCAGCTTATGCGAAGCTTGCGCCACCTTCTGCCTTCGGCCGGCAGCCTGATCGTCTTCGAGGCGGCCGGGCGGCTGTCGAGCTTCACCGCCGCCGGGCGCGAGCTGGGCATGACGCAGGCCGCCGTCTCCTATGCCGTGCGCGGACTGGAAGAACAGCTCGGCGCCAAGCTGTTCCAGCGCCGCCACCGCCAGGTGCTCCTGACCGAGGCCGGCGAGCGCTTCCATGCCGACGTCTCGCTCGGCCTTTCGCACATCCGCAAATCGGCGGAGGATCTGCGCCTGCAGGCGACCGGCGGTCATGTCACGCTGGCCGCCTCGACCGCGTTCGGTTCGTTCTGGATGATGCCGCGCCTGCAGCAGTTCCGTGACGAGCTGCCGGGCATTGACCTGCGTATCCAGACCGCCGACCGCGACCTCGACATCATCGCGGAAGGCATTCCGCTCGGCGTGCGCGGCGGCGCGCCGCGGGACTGGCCGGACTATCATTCGTTGCCGCTGGCTGACGAGGAGATATTTCCCGTCGCCGGCACCAGCTATGCGGCAA
>NZ_RZRA01000502.1:0-4094 GCF_003998945.1 Mesorhizobium sp. M7A.F.Ca.CA.003.01.2.1
TCGAGGGCTGCGGAATACTGCGGATGGAAGGTAATCCGGGCGCGGGCCAACGTCCAGTCGATGACCGGCAGCGGCATCGCGGCAAAGCGCGAGCGTATGTCTCGGGTTTAAATCAAATTTTACCAAACGGCCGTCAAAGCTGTCATCGGTAATCGTGTGTGTCGTGTTAGTGGAGTGGCCATGAGTCCGGTCGGAAGAATCTCTCTAGTGTTGGCCGCTGCGGTGCTGGGCGGGGCGGGCGCCGCCAATGCGGGCGAGGGCAGCTGGCTGTCCGGCGACTGGTATCTGACCGTTGGCGCCACCGGCCTGGTCGCGCCCAATTTCGAGGGCGGCAGGAAATACATGCTGAGCGCCCAACCCATCATCTCATTGGGCAAGGCCGGACCGGCGGCACGCTTTGTCTCGCGCAACGACAACATCTCGTTGGCGCTGGTCGACGATGGCGGTGTCCGCGCCGGCCTGACCGGCAAGTTCCTGTTTTCCCGCGACGACGACAACGCCGATGAACTGAAGGGCCTCGATCCGGTGCGCTGGGGCGGCGAAGTCGGCGGCTTCTTCGAATTCTATCCGACGGACTGGCTGCGCGCCCGCGCCGAGCTGCGCCACGGCATTCGCGCCCACAACGGCTTTGTCGCCGACATCGCCGCCGATGCCTTTTACGACGTGACGCCGACCGTCAGGATTTCGGGAGGACCGCGTGTTTCCTTCGCCTCTGGCAACTATTTTGACGCCTATTATGGCGTCAACGCGCAGGAGGCGGTGGCCTCGGGCCTGAGCGAATACCATCCCGGTGGCGGGCTGAAATCGACCGGCCTTGGCGGCGCCATAACCTGGAAGGTGACCGAGCCGATGACCGCCAGCCTGTTTGGCGAATATGCGCGCCTGATGGGACCGGCGGCCGATTCCAGCCTGGTCAAGGAGCGTGGCGATCGCAACCAGTTCACGGTCGGCGTGTCGACCACCTACCGCTTCGATTTCACGATGTAGGTGAATCGAACGAGAGACGCTTTATTCCTGCCGTGGCTTCGGCTAAAAGCCCAGCCATGACCAGCTTTTCGCGCCTTTTCGCGATCGCGATACGAATTACAGGCCCGGTGTTCCGGGTGGCCTGAGCGCCGCCGGAGCCGCCGGGAGTTTCTGCGCGCCCCTCGCGCTTTTTTCATAACATGATAGTTCACGCCCGAGCTTGTACGCCCGCCGGGCAATGCACATGGCAGACCAATGACCGACACAACTGAAACGATCGACTATTCCAAGACGCTTTATTTGCCGCAGACGGACTTCCCGATGCGCGCCGGCTTGCCGGAGAAGGAGCCGCTGCTGGTCAAGCGCTGGCAGGACATGGATCTCTACCGCAAGCTGCGCGAGAGCGCTGCCGGCCGCACGAAATACGTGCTGCATGACGGCCCGCCCTACGCCAATGGCAACATCCATATCGGCCATGCGCTGAACAAGATCCTCAAGGACGTCATCACCCGCTCGTTCCAGATGCGCGGTTACGACTCGAACTATGTGCCCGGCTGGGACTGTCACGGCCTGCCGATCGAATGGAAGATCGAGGAGCAGTACCGCGCCAAGGGCAAGAACAAGGACGAGGTACCGGTTAACGAGTTCCGCAAGGAATGCCGCGAATTCGCCGCGGGTTGGATCACAGTGCAGGGGGCCGAGTTCCAGCGCCTCGGCGTCATCGGCGACTTCAAGAACCCCTATACGACGATGGCTTTCCATGCCGAGTCGCGCATCGCCGGCGAGCTTTTGAAATTTGCCATGTCGGGCCAGCTCTATCGCGGCTCCAAGCCGGTGATGTGGAGCGTGGTCGAGCGCACGGCGCTGGCCGAGGCCGAGATCGAATACCACGACTATGAGAGCGACACGATCTGGGTGAAGTTTCCGGTCGCCAGCCTTGTCCGCCCCATTGACGATGGCCAGACCAAGCTGACGGAGGGCGCCCTCGATCTGCTGCAGGCCCACGTCGTCATCTGGACGACGACGCCGTGGACGATCCCAGGCAACCGCGCCGTCAACTATTCGCCGCGTATAAATTATGGCCTCTACGAGGTCACGGCAGCCGAGAACGCGTTCGGCCCGCAGCCGGGCGAAAAGCTGATCTTTGCCGACGCACTGGCCGAAGACTCCTCGGCCAAGGCCAAGGTCACCTTGAATCGTCTCCGCAGCGTCTCGGCGCAAGAGCTTGGAAGCCTTACGCTTTCACATCCGCTCAAGGGCTTGGGCGGCGGCTACGAATTTGCCGTTCCGATGCTCGCCGGTGACCATGTCACCGACGATGCCGGCACCGGCTTCGTCCACACCGCGCCCGGACACGGCCGCGAGGACTTTGACGCCTGGATGGACGCGGCGGTGGATCTGCGCGCACGCGGCATCGATCCCGCCATCCCGTTCACCGTTGACGATGGCGGCTTCTTCACCAAGGACGCGCCGGGTTTCGGACCGGACCGCGAGGGTGGACCGGCGCGCGTCATCGACGACAACGGCAAGAAGGGCAACGCCAACCAGGCCGTCATCGACGAGCTGATCAAGCGCAACGCGCTGTTCGCGCGTGGCCGGCTGAAGCACAGCTATCCGCATTCGTGGCGGTCCAAAAAACCGATCATCTTCCGCAACACGCCGCAATGGTTCGTTTATATGGACAAGGACCTCGGCGACGGCTCGACGCTGCGCAGCCGGGCGCTCAAGGCCATCGACGAAACCCGTTTCGTGCCCGCCGCCGGCCAGAACCGCATCCGCGCCATGATCGAGGAGCGCCCGGACTGGGTGCTGTCGCGCCAGCGCGCCTGGGGCGTGCCGATCGCCGTCTTCGCCGATGTCGACGGCAATGTGCTGAAGGACGAAGCGGTCAACCAGCGCATCATGGACGCCTTCGAGAAGGAGGGCGCCGACGCCTGGTTCGCCGCTGGCGCCAAGGAGCGTTTCCTTGGCAATCACGATGCCTCCAAATGGAAGCAGGTGATGGACATCCTCGACGTCTGGTTCGATTCGGGCTCGACGCATGTCTTCACGCTGGAGGATCGCCCTGACCTGAAATGGCCGGCCGACGTCTATCTCGAAGGCTCCGACCAGCATCGCGGCTGGTTCCATTCCTCGCTGCTGGAAAGCTGCGGCACCAGGGGCAGGGCGCCTTACGATACTGTCGTCACCCATGGTTTCACCATGGACGAGGATGGCCGCAAGATGTCGAAGTCGCTCGGCAACACCGTGGTGCCGCAGGACGTCATCAAGCAGTCGGGCGCCGATATCCTGCGTCTGTGGGTGGTGACGACCGACTACTGGGAGGACCAGCGGCTCGGCAAGAACGTGCTGCAGACCAACATCGATGCCTACCGCAAGCTGCGCAACACCATCCGCTGGATGCTCGGCACGCTCGCCCATGACGATGGCGAAGAGGTGCCGCTGGAGAAGATGCCGGAGCTGGAGCGGCTGATGCTGCACCGGCTGGCCGAGCTCGATGAGGTCGTGCGCTCGGGCTACGACGCTTTCGAGTTCAAGCGCATCACCCGCATGCTGCTCGATTTCATGGTGGTCGAGCTGTCGGCGTTCTATTTCGACATCCGCAAGGACGCGCTCTACTGCGACGCGCCGTCGAGCCTGAAGCGCAAGGCTTCGGTGCAGGTGGTGCGCCATCTCTTCGATTGCCTGGTGAAATGGCTGGCGCCGATGCTGCCCTTCACCATGGAGGAGGCCTGGCTCGATCGTCATCCCGACGCGGTCTCGGTGCATCTCGACCAGTTCCCGCAAATCCCGGCGGACTGGCAGAACGAGGCGTTGGCGGAAAAGTGGCGCCAGGTGCGGCAGGTGCGGCGCGTCGTCACCGGCGCGCTGGAGATCGCGCGCGCCCAGAAGGTGATCGGATCGTCGCTGGAAGCGGTGCCGGTCGTCACCATCAACGATGCAGCGCTCGAAGCGGCGATTTCAGATGTCGACATGGCCGAGATGGCGATCACCAGCGATCTGGTCATCGCGCATGGCGAGGCACCGGCTGGTGCCTTCGCGATCGACGACGTCAGGGGTGTCGCCGTGGTGGTCGAGAAGGCCGAGGATCGCGGCCTGTTAAAATGCGCACGCTCATGGCGCTACAC
>NZ_RZRA01000503.1:0-4088 GCF_003998945.1 Mesorhizobium sp. M7A.F.Ca.CA.003.01.2.1
CCGGCACACCGCTGCATTAGCCCCGGCTAACAATATCACATTCGTGATTACCAACAAGTTTCAATCGCGATGCGCCGGAGAGCCGTTCGGGCCGGCGTGTCGTCAGGCCGGCTTCAGCCGCATCGCGGCGAGATACATGAGCGCCGAGGCGGCCTGCCCGCGGTCCCAGCCGGCAGCCTCGACCTTGCGGAGCAGGGCGTCGAGATGCGGAGCCAGCATATCCCTGCATTCCTGTTCGTAGGCGGTGCTCATCGCCGGATGCCGCGGTGCGCCGATGGTCAATGCCTTGGCCATGTCCGTTTCCCCCTTTGAGGGAGCAACGCTATACCGTCGGCCGGCAAACCGAAAATCGCTCCTTGCCGTCGGTGTGAGGCTTCGAAGCCTGCTTCGACCCGCGGCAAGCGCCCTGTCGAGAAAAATTGGCCTGGTGTGTCGGATCTGGCGTCCGTCGCGCGTCCTAGGAGCGAGCAACCTGCAAAGCTGGAGAACGAGCATGTCGTCGCAAATCACTCAATCGCCGTGGCAGACCGCGGCCCTTCTCATCGCCCGGCTGATCTTCGCCGGCGTCTTCCTGATGGCGGTGACGTTCAAATTCATGGGCATGGCGGCCACCGCCGGCTATATCGCCGCCGCCGGCTTTCCGTTTCCGCTGTTCCTGGCCTGGTGCGCGGCGATCCTGGAAGTCGCGCTGGTGCTGTGCTTCCTGACCGGCGCCTTCTTCACGCAGGCGGCCCTTGTCGCCGCCGCCTATGTGCTGTTCCTGGCCCTTGCCTTCCACGGACCCAGCCACTGGGCCGGCAACCAGGCCGAGTTCGGCTTCTTCATCGACCATTTTTCGTTCCTGGCCGGACTGCTGTTTGCGGCGGTGCATGGACCGGGCAAGGTGCTTTCGCTCAATTTGGGATGGCCGGGCAGGGCTTGAGGCGAGGGCAGTGGGCCACCGCGGACGCATGCCGGCCCGCCGGCACCGTTCACAGCTGGTCGTTGTAGGGTTCCTTTATCTTGCCGACCATGCGGGCCAGCTTTGAGAAGGACGGCAGCTCCGCCTCCGGCTGGCACTGGTTGGCGAGTTCCAGCAGCCGGATCGGAAAGTTGACGGCGTCGCGGCTGGATGCGGACATGCCTTCGGATCGTTCCTCGTTGGTTTCGCCGGCCTCGGTCTTGCGCAGGGCCAGGTCGATTTCCTCCGCCGTCAGCACCCCCTTTTGAACCAGGAGACGATTGATCGAGGCGACGGCCATCAACAGGCCTTCGAGTTGCAGGTTGGCGACATTCATGGCGATTGCTCCCGTGGCTGGGGTTGAAACGCACGAGCGGCATTTCCGCTCCAGAAAGGCTGCGGGCGAACGCCTATTCCTGCGTCAGCCGTTCGCCATATTCGCGCCACAGCGCCTTGACCTCCAGGTTGCCGAGGCTGCCGATCGAAACATCCCCACAGCTGATGGCGACGGCGCCGACGTCGTATTGGGGGTAGGCGTTGGCGACGAAACGGATGGCTTCGCCCAGCGAACGCACGCGGATGACTGGATCGGCCTGACCCTGGCCGGTGCTGCACACGCCGGAAACCGTGGCTGGTGCATGCCGCATCCTGAACACGGATGCCATGGCTGGTCTGTCCATCGTCCTCTCCCACAAGGCCGTGCGACGGGAATCATTCCATGAGCTTCGACGAATGATTTCACACCTGCCGGCTTATGACCAGCCGCCGGCAAAAGCAGGGTTTTACGCGCTTTGCCAGCGTCGCTCAGCGCGGGAGTTTCGACCAGACTAGGAATTTTTTCTCAGAAAGTGGTTGACGGGGTGAGTGCAGCTTCGCCTTCCAGACGCTGAACCCTGTGATCGGCACCGACGACATTGTGCTGTCGTTCTACCAGTCCGACGACACAGTCGGGGATATCCAGGCAGCCGCGCAAGGCATCATCGACCAGGCCCAGGCCGCTGCGGACGTAGCGACGGGCGCCATGACAACCGTGCTCGATCCGCAATTCGCGACCAAGGCGACGGCGGAGGCATTTTCCCCACCGATAGCACCCACATACATCCGCACCGCCTTCTACGACAGCTCTCAGGTGGCAGGCAGTGGCGCTGTGTACCGCAAGAATGGAACGAATGTCGGGGATTTGGTGATCATGCTGAGCGATGGCATGACGAAGACAGGCTATACGCTCGCCTCGACCCCGGTGACGGCATCAATGCTCGGGGCGCGTGGTAACGGTACAAATGCCACGGCTGCTATCAGTGCACTGCTCGCGGGCAGCTATCCGCATGTGCTGATTGACGGCTCCTACCAGACCGACGGCAACCATACGATCTCGACAGCGAAGAAGCGCGTCGAATGCCTGGGCGGCTCTGCCCTGATCCTGCGCGCGCCAGTCGGTGCCGTTACCGGCCACCATCCCGTCATCGATATCGCTGCCGATGACGTCCTGATAGACGGGGACCTCACGATTGATGGTGGATCACATGCCGGCTACCAGGCTTCTATCGGTATTCGCGTCGGCCTCTCCACTGGTGCACGCCGGAAGCGGCCGACAATCCGCGGCGTGAAAGTCCGCAATCTCGGCCTTGCCGGTGTGATGGCGCTCTGTGTCGACAGCCCGACGATTGAGGACATTGACGGCTATAACATCGTCACGCCAACCGGCGGCGAGTTTGGCGACACGGTTTACGTGGCCGGCGTCCGCAAGCCGATCGTGCGCAACATCCGGTCGGCGAAGTGCAAACGCGACGGTGTCGTGTTGACCTATACGGGGAATCTAAACACCACCGACGTGTTGGTCGACGGGGTTTTCGCCGATGCACATCTCGACAGCCCCTCCGCCGGTGTCTGGGTGGAGATGACCGGTGCGCGAGATCCGCGAGGGATCATAACTAACGTGGTGGCGAATGACTGTCTGATTGGCGTAGCTGCGACTGACGCCAACAGCGAGATCGTCATTTCGAATGTCAAGGCAATCGGCAACCGGCTCTCCGGTAGTTCTGCCGGTAACGTCTTCGGCGTTCAGATTCAGTCGGGCCGGCTCGATAACTGGTACATCGATCGCTACAACACAGCCCTGCAATTGGAACCAAACGGCGAATATCAGTTCGCCCTCAGCTCGCAAGTTGGATCGTTTGCGATTAGCGAAACGGTCAGCGGCGGCACCTCTGGCTCGACCGGAACCCTGCGGTTCCAACATTTTGAAATCGTCATTACCGGTTCAACCCTCGACTATGAACTCGGTGAGACGGTGACAGGCGGTTCATCCGGCGCGACGGGCATCTTGGTCGACTTCTTTGCCAACGTGCTGAGGGTCTTGCCGATAAGCGGAACGTTTCAGGCCGCTGAAACAATCACTGGAGGCACCTCTGCGATTGCCAAAACGGCAAACAGCGCGACCCAGCGCATCTATGTGCGCGGTTCGGCCGGCATCTTTCGGGCTGGCGAGACTATCACGGGCGGAACGTCAGGTGCCACAGCCGTAATCGCCGCGCCCTACCAGACGCCACTTGCGATCGGCCCGGGCACGTTGATGAACTGCTCGACCGACGCCATTGTCGTTGCGAACGTAGTGACACCGGCGAGCCTTAGCCTTTCTGGCATCAGGGGAAACACCCAGTCGCATGGCGTCCGGTTCAATCTTTCGGTGGGCCAACGGCTGCGCAAAGCCAGTCTCAGGGACATCGCCCTGAAGAACCCGACCTCCATTGGCGTTGCCTTTCGGGTAACCACCGGCGGCGCGATAGACGAAATGCTGGTCGATGGCTTTGACATGACGGAATGGGTTGGCGATGGCACCGGCAGTTCCATCACGGCCGGCACCGTGACCAGGTTTATTGGCGGCAACAATCCCGGCCTGCAGGGGACGTCGAGTGTGCCGATCAATCTGAGCGTTAACACAACGCTGTCCGGGCTTCACAACCGGGCACTCTGCCACAACAACAGCGCCGGCGCGACGTGCACACATACGCTGCCGCCTGCCGTGCCTGGCCTTCGGATCGGCTTTGCCGGGGTACACGCAACCCATGTCATGAACATCGAGCCCAACGGGACGGACACGATCAAGGGCGGCGGTGCAGGCAAATATCTCATTCTCGAACGCGGCGAG
>NZ_RZRA01000504.1:0-4077 GCF_003998945.1 Mesorhizobium sp. M7A.F.Ca.CA.003.01.2.1
CCTTCGCCCAGATTGATGAAGAAGGAATAGGGCGACGGATTGATGGCCTTCAGCTTGCGCGAAATCTCGGACGGCTGCGTCTCGCAGCGCTCGTAGAACATCTGGCCCGGCACGACCTCGAACAGGTCGCCGCGCTTGAACGAATCCATCGCCTTGCGCACCAGGTCGGCGTATTCTCCGGGTTCATGGTCGCCGCGCGGCGGGATGCGGTCGGGGCTCTTGAACGGCTCGGAGATTTCGTCGCGCGGCAGCCCTTCGGTCGAAAAACCCTCGCCGGCATAGTCGTAGCGGTCGGTCCATGCCTTGGCCGAATAATGGTCGACGACCAGGATCTCGTCAGGCAGGAACAGCACCAGGTCGCGCTGGCTTGGCTTGCGTTCGAGCTTGTAGTCTACCGGGTCGAACTGGAAGGCGAGATCGTAGCCGAAAGCGCCGTAGAGACCTAGATTGGCGTCTTCCTCGGTCTTGAACAGAGCGGTGATGGCGCGCAGCACCGTGAACACCGAAGGAACGCGGCTGCGCTCTTCTTCCGTGAAGACACGGCCGGGCTTGGCGACGTCGAGACGGATGAGCCTTTTCGATGTCTCGGCGATGGTGATATCGGCCAGGCTACCCAGCGCCTTGCCGATGACCGGCAACAACACCTCGCCACGGCCGTTGAGGGCCTCGACACGCATGGCGCGGCCGCGCGCGGAGATAACCAGAGGCGGGTCGATGATGGCGGTGTCCCAGCGCGTGTAGCGGCCGGGATATTCATAGTTTGAGGAAAACACCGCGCCGCGGCGCGAATTCAGGCCGTCGACGTAAGCGTCGATCGCGCCCGCATACGGCCGGTCGTGGCGCGCGCGGGTGATGGTGATGCCACCCGCGGTCACGAAACTTTCCGCGCCGTTTTCCAGAACCTTCATCGTCATTGCCGTCTCCATCAGCTTCTTGGGGCAACGGACCCGGGAATGGCTTGGAAAAAACAAATGGCCGCCCGGACTTTCCGTTGCGGCCACCCTCTCTATTCACGCGCACGTGTTCGAACAGGCCGCTGTCAGCAGGCCCACCACCAAATGGTCTTGATCGAACGCATATTCATGGCGAAATCCATAGCTGCGAAAAGAAGGATGCGCAACAGGTTTGAAAGTCTGTTCGTTGGCCGCCGCTTCTCAGGCTCATGGCACATCGCCAGAGCCGACAGTGCCGCTTAGAGTGCTCATCCAACAGCAGGAAGACGGGAAAATAACCATGACCGAGCAGATCGAGCGTGCGCGGACGTTTCATTCCCTCCACGTCAAGGGCAACCCGGTCGTCCTCTACAATGCCTGGGATCCGGGTTCGGCCAAGATCATCGAGAAAGCGGGTGCCAAGGCGATCGCCACCGGAAGCTGGCCGGTCGCGGCCGCGTTCGGCTACGCCGATGGCGAGAAAATCCCGCTGGAACTGGCGCTCGACAACATCAAGCGCATCGTCGGGTCGGTCGACCTGCCGGTGACCATGGACCTCGAGGGCGGCTACGGCGTTGACCCGGAAATCGTCGCTCGCACGGTGACGTTGGCGCTGCGGGCCGGCGCTATCGGTTTCAATTTCGAGGATCAGATTGTCGGTGGCAGCGGCCTGCATGACATTTCCGTGCAGGCAAAGCGCATCGAAGCCGCGGCGGCGGCCGTCAAGGCTTCCGGCATACCGGCATTCATCAACGCTCGAACCGACATCTTCCTCAAGGCGAAACCGGATGCGCATGATGACCTTCTGCTCGACCAGGCCATCGAGCGCGCACAGGCCTTCGAAAAAGCCGGCGCGCACGGCTTCTTTGCGCCGGGCCTTGGCGACGAAGGCCTGATCGAGACGCTCTGCAAGGCAATTGCGTTGCCGGTCAACATCATTGCGCTGGCGCATGTGCCGCCGCGCCAGCGGCTGGCGGAACTGGGTGTCGCCCGCATCAGTCACGGCCCGGTGCCTTACCGGCAGATGGCGGAATGGCTGGAGGCGAAAGCGCGACTGGCTATTTCGGGCTAAGTCAGTCCTCCAGCGTTCCCGACCGGGCATCAGTGCTCTTCCTGTCGCCGACCAGCTTCAGAAGATCTTCGCCGGCGCGGATGATGCGGCGCGAGCGGCGGGTCAGGATGATGCCGTCCTGCGGCGCGAACACTTCGGTGCGGCCATCGGTTTCACCCGGTGCATGGACGATGGTGGCGAGGCGCGCGCCCTTGGCGACGCGGTCGCCGGGCTTCACGTCGTAGAGCACGGCACCGGCCCGTGGCGCCGGCATCATGTCGATGTTTTCCAATGGCGCCACGAAGCCGGTGAAAGGACCCGGCGCGGGCAGGGCGCTGTCGGCGATCACGCCGCGCGCCACCAGCAGCCGGTAGAGGCCGTCGGCGTCGGCGGCGGCCAAAGCACCATCGACATCGAGGATGCCGCGATATTCGACGGTGGTGGCGACGCGACGGTCGAGCTTGGCCACATCGGCGGGGACGTTCTGATAGGGCATGATCGAGGCGCCCTCGAAGGTGCCGTCGGTGTCTTCGCTCCACAGCACGACCGCGTCGACGCCCATGGCCGCGGCGCAATCGGCCATATCAGGCCACAGGCTTGTGTGGACGTAGAGATAGGCGAGGCCCTCGTCATCGCAGTGCAGGTCGAGCACGATGTCGTGGCCGAGCGAGAGCTGCACCAGCCGCGTCTTCAGCCGCTGGTCGACGCTGCCAAGGGTGGTGTCGGGCAAGAGCGCTGTGTCGGGCGCCGCGAGCAGCGGAAAGCCGCGGTTGAAATTGGTGCGCGTGCCGAGATGGAAGCGGCCCTGATGCTCGCCGAAATGATATTGCGCCCGGCCGATCGGATTGGCCCAGGGCACGATGGTGAGATTGCCCTTGATGCGGCCTTCGGCTTCAGCCTTGTTGAGCATCGGCATCAGCGCGTCGATGGCGACGACACCCGGCAACTCGCCGGCATGGAGTGCCGCCTGCAGATAGGCCGAAGGAGCAGCCTTGTCGGAACCAGTGAAGCGGAACAGCGGGAATTCGTAGGAAACCCCTTCGCTTTCGCCGGCGATGCGTTCGATCGATTTCTGCATGACTTCCTCCATCAGGAGCGAGAGACATGCGATTTGAAGGCGCCGATGTCGATTGGTCCAGCCTGCCGCGCTATGGGCGCAAGAGACTATTCAGCCGGAAGCGGGATGACCGGCGCGCGCCGGTCCAGCGCCTGCGACAGCACAGCGGCGGTGACCGCCAAAACAGCGAGTGCTGCGCCGACCAGCGGCAAATTGGCATAGGAAACACCGGCGGACAGGGCCACGCCGCCTATCCAGGCGCCGCTGGCATTGCCGATATTGAAGGCGCCCTGGTTCAGCGTGGCGGCGAGGTTCGGTCCCTCGGAGGCCGCCTCGACGACCCGGATCTGCAACGGCGGCACGACGACGAAGATGAGCAGGCCCCACAGGAAGACGATGCCGATGGCAACGCTGGCGATTGCGCCGAACTGCCTGAATCCAACGAAAAGCAGGGCCATCAGCAGCAGGGTGCCGATCACTGTCGGCATCAGTTTCCAGTCGGCCAGTCTGCCGCCGATAATGTTGCCGATGGTCATGCCCGCGCCGAACAGCAGCAGAACCCACGTGACTGCCGAGGTCGACAAGCCCGATACCTCGGTGAGGTAGGGTTTGATGTAGGTGAAGACGGTGAACAGGCTTGCGGAGGTCAGCGCCGCGATCAGCATGGCCAGCCAGACCTGCAGCTTGCCCAGCACGCGCAGCTCGCCGCGCAGGCCGCCACCGCTTGGCTCGGCGACATCGGACGGCACCAACCAGGCGATCGCTGCCACCGAGATCAGGCCGATACCGACCACGGCAACGAAGGTGGAGCGCCAGCCGAACGCTTCGCCAAGTGCGGTTCCGGCGGGAACACCCAGGATGTTGGACAGCGTCAGCCCGGCGAACATCAGCGCGATAGCGCTGGCGCGCTTGTTGCGCGGCACCAGGCTGGCGGCAACGACCGAGCCGATGCCGAAGAAGGCGCCGTGGCCGAAAGCGGTGAAGACACGCGCGGCCATCAGCGTCCAGTAGTTGGGCGAGATGGCGCAAAACAGATT
>NZ_RZRA01000505.1:0-4077 GCF_003998945.1 Mesorhizobium sp. M7A.F.Ca.CA.003.01.2.1
TTCCTCGACAGCCAGACACGCTCGCTGTCGGCCCGTGACGGTTTCGGCGGGCTCGACATGGCGGCCACAGGCTCGATCGGCCATCGCGAAACCTACACGCTGCGCCGCAGCGTGCTGCAGCCGCAGCCGAGCTCGGTCTGCATCATCAGGTCCAATGGCCGGAGCAGCGGCGACTGCTGACATGGTTAAGAGATTTCGCAAAGGCGGCGGTTTCACCGCCTGTTAAGCCTTTGCCGTTAACCTTTCTTAACAGGTCGGCTGTAAGGTCCCGGACAGAGGGGTTGAGGCCATGAAAGCAGTGCTGCTGGGTTTTCTGAACGACGAGACCGGCGCCACGGCCGTCGAATATGGCGTGATCATCGCCGTGCTGTCGCTGGCCATCGTCGGCGGTATCGGTGAGGTCCGCGACGGGATCATCTGGCTGTTCAGCGACAACAACAGCAAGCTTGCGAACGCTTTCGCACCCACTCTCTGATCCGGCTTTCCCGCGCCTGGGGCAGGATCATTGCCCGTCGGGCGCCTCCAGGATTGTTTTCAGCGAGACCTTGGCCGACCCTGGCTTCAGCGGTTTTTGCTGCGAAGCGTCGGGCGCCCAGCCGGACATCCAGACAATCGAGAAACTTGCCCTGACGCGGCCGTCGGGGTCGGAAAACCGCTCGGCGTAGATTTCCGCCGCGCGGGCAAACAGCTTGCGCGAGCCCGGGCGCCGGCTGCGATCGGTGAGTGCATTGGTCTCGCCCATGGCCCGCAGATCCGCGATCAGGTTGAACAGGCTGGCATAGCGCACCGTCACCGTCTCGACGTCGGCGACCGGCAGAGCGAGACCGGCGCGCTGCAGCAGCGCACCGGCATCGCGCACGTCGGTGAACGGCGCGACACGCGGGCTGGCGCCGCCGTAAAGCTCGGTCTCGGCCGCAAGCAGGCTTTCGCGCAACTCGAAAAGCGTACCGGCGCCGGCAAAGGCGCCGAGGAAAAGCCCATCCGGCCGCAACGCACGGCGGATCTGGATCAGCATGCCTGGGATGTCGTTCATGGCCTGCAGCGACAAGAGCGACACCGCCAGATCGAGGCTTTCCGACTCGAACGGCACGGTTTCGAGCGGTGCGATCAGGCCGGCATCGCCACCGCTCAGGAAAGCCGTATCCGTCTCGACGCGGACAATGTCGGCGACCTTGCCGCTTTCGGCGAGCGTTTCGGCCGCCGCCGGCGTCTGGCAAAACAGCACGGCCGCCTTGCCGAACCGGCGCTCGACGGCGCCCAGCCGTTCGGCAAGGTCCTCGGCCGTGCGGCGCATGAGGAAGTCCGCGCCGTCGACCGGACGGGCAAGCGCGCGCCGCTTGTGCGTCAGCCACAGAGAGGTATCCATTATTGGCTGCAACGGGCAGATCCTTTGTTTGTCCACGCTCCGAGATCGTTGATATAGTGGCGCGCAGGAGCAACCACGTGGCCGATCCGATGCCCAAGATCAAGTCTATCGGGATCACGAACCTGGCCCGGTCGGTTGTCGGCTGGCCGGCGCGGATGCTGTTTCCGCCGGTCTGCGCCGGTTGCCGCCGGCATGTCTCGCAACCGGGCGTGCTGTGCGGCGCCTGCTGGCCGAAGCTCAGGCTGCTGGAGCGGCCATGGTGCCCTGTCATGGGTACGCCGTTCACCCACCATATGGGCGAAGGCTTTCTGTCGGCCGAGGCGATTGCCGATCCGCCGCCTTTCGAGCGGGCGCGGGCGGCGGTCGCCTATTCCGGCGTTGCGCGCCAGATGGTGCAAGGGTTGAAATACCAGGATCGCACGGATCTGGCACCTTGGATGGCGCGCTGGATGATGCGTGCGGGTGCCGATCTCATCGCCGAGGCGGATGTGGTGGTGCCGGTGCCGCTGCACTGGCGGCGGTTTTTCAGGCGGCGCTTCAACCAGTCGGCGGAACTGGCAAGGGCGGTCTCGGCACTTAGCGGATTGCCCTTCGCCCCGTCGGCGGTGCGGCGCGTGAAACTCACCCGCCAGCAGGTCGGGCTGGAGCGCGGCGAACGCGAGGAGAATGTGCGGGCCGCGTTCCGGGTGCCTGCCGAGGCGGAAATCGAGATCGCCGGCCGCAGGGTGCTTTTGATCGACGATGTCTACACCACCGGCGCCACGGTGCGTTCCGACACCAAGGCGCTGAAAAGGGGAGGTGCGGCCGCCGTCGACGTGCTGACCTTTGCGCGTGTGTTGCCGGGGGACTTTCGGGCGGACGAGTCCGCGACTATATAAGTCGGCAACGAACAGCGGAAATTCGTCATGACCGATGTCACGATCTACACCCGCATGATGTGCGGCTATTGCACGGCAGCCAAGCGGCTGCTCGAGCGCAAGGGCGTCGCCTTTACCGAGCACGATGCCTCCTTCTCGCCGGAATTGCGCCAGGAGATGATCTCCCGGGCGCATGGCCGCACGACCTTTCCGCAGATTTTCATCGGCGATACGCATGTCGGCGGCTGTGACGACCTCCACGAGCTGGAGGCCGAAGGCCGGCTGGACAAATTGCTCGCCAACGGCGCGACGAATTGAGGGAATGACGATGGGTGTTTTCAAGGCCGCTGCGATCCAGATGCGTTCGGGCGAGAGCCCCGAGCGCAACGCCGTCGATCTCGAACGGCTGGTGCGTGAAGCAGCCAGCCTAGGTGCCACCTACATCCAGACGCCGGAAATGACCGGGGCGCTGATCCGCGACAAGGAAGCTCGCGCCGCATCGTTCACGTCGGAGGACAAGGACATCGTCGTCGCGACCGCGCGCAGGCTGGCCAAGGAGCTCGGCATCTTCCTGCATATCGGCTCGACCGCCATTCTGCGCGCCGACGGCAAGCTCGCCAACCGGGCGCTGCTGTTCGGGCCGGATGGTGCTGCGCTCGCCGCCTACGACAAGATCCACATGTTCGACGTCGATCTCGACAATGGCGAGAGCTGGCGTGAGTCCGCCGCCTATGAACCGGGAACCGAGGCCGTCGTCACCGACATCGAGGGTGCAAAGCTCGGCTTCGCCGTTTGCTACGATCTGCGCTTTCCGCAACTCTTCCGCGCCGAGGCGTTGGCCGGCGCAGACCTGCTTTCCGTACCGGCTGCCTTCACCCGCCAGACCGGCGAGGCGCACTGGCACGTGCTGCTCAGGGCCCGCGCCATCGAGAACGGCGCCTATGTCGTCGCCGCCGCGCAAGGCGGCTTGCATGAAGACGGCCGCGAGACTTACGGCCATTCGCTGATCGTCGATCCGTGGGGCCGGATCATTGCGGAAGCCGCGCATGACGAACCGGCGGTGATCGTCGCCGAGATCGACCCGGCGCAGTCGCTTGCCGCGCGCAAGAAGATCCCCAATCTCAGGAATGCGCGGGATTTCGCCGTCAATGCCGGCTCGGGCGAGGCGCCGCGGCTCAGGGGTGCAGCCTCTTGATCCGTTTTGCCCTGATCTGCGAGCACGAGCACGAATTCGAAGGCTGGTTCCGCAGCAACGACGATTTCGACACCCAGAAGAAGCGCGGCTTCGTCGATTGCCCGAGCTGCGGTTCGCACAAGGTGCAGAAAGCACTGATGGCGCCGGCCGTCTCCACGGCGCGCAAGCAGGAAACCATAGCGCTGGCCATGGGCGAGGCGCAGAAGCAGGCTTTGGCGCAGCTCAAGGCGATGGCCGAGAAGGTGCGCGAGAATGCCGATTATGTCGGCGACAAGTTCGCCGAGGAAGCGCGAAAGATCCATTTCGGCGAGAGCGACCCGCGTGGCATCTATGGCGAGGCGACGCTGGACGAAGCCAAGAGCCTGGTCGAGGACGGCGTCGAGTTCATGCCGATCCCGGTGTTTCCGGACGACCGCAACTGAGTTCCGAGGGAGCTTTGCGCGACCCAGAAGCGATTGAGCCGCGACGCAGCATAAGAGCCGTCGTTGGCCGATTGGCCCGCTGGGGCGCCGTCAAGCTTAGCGGTACCCGAACGATCGACGGGTTGCTCATCATCAGCGACAAGGGCACCGACAAGATCGTCGAGGCGCTTCAGCTTATTCGTGATTTTGATCCAGTGCGCTACAGACGGCTGCTTGGTGACGTAAGACAGGTATTTG
>NZ_RZRA01000506.1:0-4063 GCF_003998945.1 Mesorhizobium sp. M7A.F.Ca.CA.003.01.2.1
CTCGGTGCCAAGGGAACCTATATCGGCCGGCCGTTTCTTTACGGCCTGGGGGCGCTTGGCAAGGAAGGGGTTACCAAGGCGTTGGAAATCATCCGCAAGGAGATGGACATCACGCTGGCGCTGTGCGGAAAGCGTCTTGTCACCGACATGGGCAAGGACCAGCTCCGGCGCCAGGTCCCGTGACCGCCTGACCACGGAGACACCGAAAAGTTGGCAGAATCCGGCATCCATTTTCTCGACGCGCATGGGCCGGACGGCATCCGTCTCTATGCGATCGGCGACGTCCACGGCCGGCTCGACCTGCTGGCCGCCATGCATCTGCGCATCAGGGCCGAGATCGAGCAGGAGGCGCCTGCCGACTGGCGCGTCATCCATCTTGGCGACTATGTCGACCGCGGGCCGGACTCGAAGGGCGTCATCGATTTCCTGATCGAAGCGCAAGAGCGAGACCCTCGTCACCTGATGCTGGCCGGCAACCACGACATCGGCTTTCTCGATTTTCTCAAGACCCCTGACCCGGAAGGGCTTTTCATCCGGTTCGGCGGCATCCAGACGGCACAGTCTTACGGCGTAACGATCAGTGAAGGCACAAGCGTGTGGTTCGGCAAGGCCGAATCGGCCGTGCGCAGAGGACATCAGGCACTGGTCGAGGCCGTGCCGCAAAGCCACATCGACTTCCTGCGATCGCTGCCGTTTTCCGTGACTTTCGGGGACTTCTTCTTCTGCCATGCCGGCATCAGGCCGGGCATTCCTCTGGAGAAGCAAAACCCGCAGGATCTGATCTGGATCCGCGACGTCTTCCACAACCACCCCGACCTCTATCCGAAGATCGTGGTGCACGGCCACACGCCGGTGCCGGAGGCGGAAGTGATGGCAAACCGCGTCAATGTCGACACGCTTGCCTGGCAATCAGGCATGCTGAGCGCGCTCGTCATCGACGGCGCGGACAAACGCATCCTGACAATGACGATTAAGGAAGCTTGAGCGCCGCGCGTCGGAGGACGCGAAAGACGCTTCCCGCTTTAGCGCAGCGAGGCGGTGACGCCGTAACCGTCGACGGCGTTGTGGTTGTTGGCTGCGTCGGCGGCATAGATGCCGAGACCGCACAGCACGATGGCGGACAACATGGCAAAGGACAGAAGCGCTGCTTTCACGGAGGTCATCTCTTGTTGAGCTTTCTGCATCTGTGCACCAGGCGGTTACCAATGCGTTGAAACGGAGAATTCGCTTCAAAGTTTCGACGATTTTGCGCTTCTAGGCATGTTCTGTATCAACGGTGTGTCGCGCGGGTCACACAAAAGGTTCATAGCCGTTGCACAGAAGATGCAGAGCGCGCGCCTTCTAGGATGGCGGGCGGACACAAGCCAAGAATGAAACCGTTTTCCCCAGGCGGTTTCACCGCCGCGTGCCAATTATGTCACGCTGGAGGGTACGGAGAGACCAACGCTCAGATGGTCGCTACCCAGGCCCGGGCAATGGCGAGGCCAGCGGCATCCGCATCGGGCCCGTTGCGGGCCATTTCGCCATCGAGCTTGCCGGCCCAGTCGGGATGGCGCGCAGCGATGGTCGGGGCAAAGGACGCGCTCCAGTCCTTGACCATCGGCCGGTCGGCCTCGAAATGAAACTGGAAACCGTACACGGCTCGGCCGACGCGAAACGCCTGGTTCTCGGCGACCTCGTTGCCGGCAAGCCGTACGGCGTTTTCGGGCAACACGAAGGTGTCGTCGTGCCATTGGAAGATCGGGAACTTTGCCGGTAGAGCGCCCAGAACCGGATCGGCCTTGGCGTCAGGCGTCAGCGACACGCCGTGCCAACCGAACTCATTGGCGCCGCCGATACGGTTCTCGCCACCAAAGGCACGAGCGACGAGCTGGCTGCCCAGGCAGATGCCGAGCACGGCGCGATCCTTGTCGGCAAAGTCGCGGGTCAGTTCGAGCAGTGCCGGGAAATAGGGATACTCATCGTCGGCCAGCGCATTCTGGCCCCCGCCGAGCACCACCATGGCATCATGCCCGGCCGCGTCATCCGGCAGGGGATCGCCCCTGTAAGGGAGACGCAGGTCGAGATCGGCGCCCGCTTCCGCAAGTGCTGCGCCGACCTGGCCGAGGCCGGTATTGTCGTAGTTCTGGACCACCAGCACCCGCATCGCAAAACCCTGCTGACATGAAAAAGCTGCGACGAGCGATATCATGCCGCTCGCATTGCAGCCAAGATGCGTGTCCGGAGAGAAAACTATGCCACTGCAGAACCGGGTCGATCCGTTCGGCGCCATCCATGCCGTGCCCGATCGCGGCATGTTCACCGGCAATCGCGGCATCATCCACGACCCCGAGACGAAGACGCTCAAGAAAAAGCGCTGGGCGCTTCAAGCCTGGATCATCTGCGTCTGCCAATTCCGAAATGTGCGGCGCGAACCGATGGGCCGCAACAGGAAGGGCGGTAAAGCGGGCTGGACCGAGCTGTTCTTCCTCGACGAGGTGACCGCACTGGCGGCCGGGCATCGCCCCTGCTTCTTTTGCCAGCGCGAACGGGCCAGGGATTTCGTCGGCCGCTTCGGCGAAGCCTTCGGCATCGCCGAACCGCGCGCGCCGATGGTCGACAAGCGGCTGCACAAGGAGCGGCTGGCGTCAGGCGGCAAGCCGCCGGTGATTGCGGTTGAAGACCTTGCCGGCCTGCCGGACGGCGTCGTGGTTGCGGATGGCGGCACTGTTTATGCCCTGCGTAGCGGCAAGGCACTGCGCTGGTCCTTTGCGGGATATGAGCACCCCAACGATTTCGACATGCTCAAAAGCAAGACACTCTCGCTACTGACGCCGGCCACGACGCTCTGCGTGCTGCGGCACGGCTTTCGGCCGGTGTGGCATCCGACCGCCGAGGCTTGACGCCGGCGGCCGGCTCGCTCATTCCTCGGCGATGCGCGCCAATTACAAAATGCAACGTCTGTTCGTGACCGACGATCTCGCGCCGGACATCGAATTCGAGGCCGGCCAACAGCAGAGCCACTATCTCCTGCATGTGCTGCGGCTTGGCGAAGGCGCCGAAATCCTGGTGTTCAATGGCCGCGACGGCGAGTGGTCGGCGGCCATATCGGCGAAGACGAAAAGGGCGGTGCGGCTGAAGGTGTCGGCGCTGCAGCGGCCGCAGCCGCCTCTGCCCGATCTCGTCTACTGCTTTGCGCCGCTGAAGCAGGGCCGGCTCGATTATCTCGTGCAGAAGGCGGTCGAGATGGGCGCCGGCATCCTGCAGCCGGTCATTACCCAGCACACGCAAGTGGCCAAGCCGTCGATCGATCGCCTGCGCGCCAATGTCGTCGAAGCCGCCGAGCAATGCGGCATCCTGGCGGTGCCTCAGGTGCGCGAAGCCGAAAAATTCGACCGCCTGTTGACCGGCTGGGACACAGAGCGACGGCTGATCTTCTGCGACGAGGATGCTTCGACCAACAATCCGCTGGCCGCGCTGCAGGCGGTCAAGGAAAAGAAGCTTGGGCTGCTGGTCGGGCCGGAGGGTGGCTTTTCCGACGACGAGCGCAAGATGCTGCGCGCCCTGCCCTTCGTCACCGCCATTCCGCTCGGCCCGCGTATCCTGCGCGCCGATACGGCGGCGGTGGCCGCATTCGCGGTGATGCAGGCAACGGTCGGAGACTGGTGAGACGTCATCCCTTGCAAGGGACGCAGAGTTCCAGCAACGTTCAATTCCTGTTGACCTGTGGCTCAGGATTTTTCGCTTGATCGTCTGCTGACATTTCGTCCATTTACCGCCGGCGGTCATCCGGCCGCCTCTGAGGGTACCATCATGGCGCGCGATACGACCGATTTCCGCCCGATCGAAGGTGTCGACGAACTCGTCGAGCACCTGGCCGAAGGCAACAAGCCGCGCGACAAATGGCGCATCGGCACCGAGCACGAGAAATTCCCCTTCTATGTCGACGGCAATGCACCGGTCCCCTATGGCGGCGAGCGCGGCATCCGCGCCATCCTCGAAGGCATGCAGGAAAAGCTCGGCTGGGACCCGATCGTCGATGACGGCCGCATCATCGGCCTGGTCGAACCGACCGGCCAGGGTG
>NZ_RZRA01000507.1:0-4054 GCF_003998945.1 Mesorhizobium sp. M7A.F.Ca.CA.003.01.2.1
GCCATCGTCGCCGACCTCGGCATCGACCGGCTGGTGTCTTACCGGATCGAGCGCGAGGGCAATCTGGCCAAGCTAACCGAATCCGCTTTGCCATCCGGCGCCGGTCCACGCCACCTCGCACTGCATCCGAACGGACGCTTCGTCTTCGTCATGAACGAACTGGATTCGACCATCGTGTCGATGGCGCTGGACGAAGCCACCGGCAAGCTCTCGATCATCGACGCAAAGCCGGCGGTGCCGGCCGAGGCACGCGACAGCAACCACTGCGCCGATATCCAGATCTCACCGGATGGCCGTTTTGTCTACGGCTCCAACCGCGGCCATGACAGCGTCGTCATCATGGCGGTCGACCAGCAGACAGGGTCGCTCAGCCTCGTCAGCTATATCCCTTGCGGCGGCGCGACCCCGCGTAACCTGGCGCTGACGCCGTCAGGCGGCCATCTGTTTTCCGCCAACCAGAATGGCGACCGCATTTCGATCTTCGCCCGCGACGCCGACAGCGGCATACTGACCGACACCGGGCGCGCCATCGAGATCGGCACGCCGATGTGCGTCAAGATCGTGCGCTGAACGCCCACAAAAATCGCCCGAGGCTCAAGCCTGTTGTATTGCCGAGAGCTTCCAGTTCGATCCATTCTCACGCACGAAAGTCCACAGCTCGGTCGTCTCTGTCGGATGATCATCGTCGCCCGCGACGATTTTGCCGCTGGCCCGTTCGCGCGTCACGTCACGAGATTCGTAGCGCAAGGCGGCTGTGGCGTAGTCGCGCTCATCCTCGCGCCAGCTTTCCGCGATGTCGGCCTGCAGCAAGGTGATATCAGTCACCTCGTTCCTGAGACCTTTCTGGGCATTGTCGGCCAACTCTTCCGAAAGATAGGATACCATTTCGGGTGTAACCGCCCGGCGCAGAGCGGCATGGTCTTCGCGCCCGAATGCTTCCTGGACATCGGTCAGCAGCTGCTGGAATGCGTCGAGATCCGTCTGGGCCAGCGTGATCTCCTCGGAGGCGGCGGCCGGAGAGCCTCCACCTGAACCGCCGCTGAAACCGGGAATTGTGAAGGAGCCTGCAGTCTGCTGCCCTGCCGTTGAGCGGTTCTCAAATCGCGAAGCCTGGGCATTGCCGGCACCTGCGAGCGCCGGCGCGGGGCCGCGCGCGGATTGCGAGCGGAAGAACCTGATGGCCAGCATGATCGCGCCACCGATCAGCAAGGCCTGAAGCAGGAAACCGAACATGCCGGCCAGGCCGCCGAAGCCCTGACCCAAAAGCAGGCCGAACAGGCCGCCGAGCAACAGGCCGCGCATCATCGTTCCACCGAAACCGCTCATGAAGCCGGGCCTCTGCAGGCCGGCCTGCGGCTGCCGGGCCGCGTTGTTCACACCGGTGTTGGGCGTCATCGACCGCTCGACCGGAGCGGTCGGTGCTGGGGCCGTCCTGGTCGGCGGTGCCGATTGGAACGTACGCATGCCACGACTGCCGAAACTGCCGCCACGACGGGCCTCGGCATGGTCCATCGCAACCATGGAGAATGCAAGGAACAGTCCTGCAAAGAGGGCTGCAAATCGGCTGGTGCGGGAAATCATCGGAGATGAACCTTTGTCGATGTGGTTTCGGAAGTTTCAGCAAGTGCCGGCCTGGATGTCGGGCATCATGCGGTCAGTCGAACAACTCTTCGAAGAATGATTTCTTCCGCTTTGGATAGCGGTGACCGTGCGAGCGGGAATAATCGTCATCGCGGCTCTGGCCATGTTGTGGCTGGGAGAATGCTGCCGGCTGTGGCTGCGGCGCGGGCGCCGCTTCCCTGCCGGAACGCTCGATGATCTTGTCGAGTTCTCCTCGATCAAGCCAGACGCCGCGGCACTGCGGACAGTAGTCGATTTCGATACCCTGGCGTTCGCTCATCACGAGCGCGACGCGGCAGGAGGGGCAAACCATACCGAGGAGGGAAGTAGATGTCATACGGGGCTCCAAACCGAAAGGAATGAGCCCGCTTGACCGAAAGAATGGAAACGGGCCCGTTAAAGCGGTCCGACATCACAATCGCCAAAAGCGACAGTCAGAGGGGCCCGGCCCGCACCGAACAGTTAGGGATGCAAAGCCGCGGCTTCAAGGTCGATATTGCCCTGCAAGAATGATTTGTTCGCCAGCGTTGCTCAGGCAGTCACCACGATTCAAATCGTCACCACGATCTCAGATCGTCACTACGATCTTGCCGAACTGCTCGTTCGACTCCAGGTAGCGGTGCGCCTCGACGATTTGGTCGAACGCGAAGGTCCTGTCGATGATCGGCCTCAGCGTTCCGTGCTCCAGACCTTCGACGATAAACGCCTTGGCGGCCTCGAGTTTCACAGGGTTGCCGGTGATCTCGTGGACGAGGTAGCCGCGCAGTGTCAGCGTCTTGCTCAGCACCGCTGGCAGCGGGAATGGCGTCGGCTCGCGGCTGAGACCGCCATATTCGATGAGGATGCCGCCACGCGACATGGCCGCTGTGAGTGGCTCGAAGATCGGGCCGCCGATCGCATCGAACACGACGCGCACGCCTTCAGGCCCTGCGATCTCATTCAGCCGTGCCGCCAAATCCTCCTCGGCCAAGGTGACGACTTCAGCCGCGCCGGCATCGAGCAGGGCCTGCCTCTTCGCCGATGTCCGCGTCACCGCAATCGCTGTTGCACCGACCCTGTTGGCGATCTGGATTGCCGCAAGCCCGACGCTGCTCGAGGCTGCGGTGATCACCACGTGGTCTCCGCTGTGCAGCCCGGCGATATCGATCAGCGCGCCATAGGCGGTGAGATACTGCATCCAGACGGCCGCTGCCGTCTGCCAGTCGAGCGACGGCGGATGCTTGACGACAAGTCCGGCGGGGTAGGTGGCAAACTCGCCATAGGCCGGCCAGCGGATCATCGATTGCGGCGGGATGACACTGACGCTGTCGCCCGGCGCGAAATCCTTCACGCCGACACCAATAGCCTCGATGACGCCCGCTGCCTCGAGGCCAAGCCCCGAGGGGAGCGTCGGCGTCTCGATATAGGAAGCCGCGCGCAGCAGCGCTTCGGCGCGATTGAGGCCGAGTGCCTTGACCCGGATTTGAACTTCGCCCGAACCCGGTGGGGAAAGCGCGACATCCTCGATGCGCAGAACCTCGGGGCCACCATGCTGGTGAAAGCGAACTACGCGTGTCATTCGGATACTCCAAATCATCTGAACCGAATGAGCTATGCAGCCGGTCTTGCCAGGGATAAATGGCTGTAAGAGAAGAACAGTAGAAACCAGGAGTTCTGAATATGGATCGGCTTGAGAGCATGGCCGTGTTCGTCAAGGCGGTCGATCTCGGCTCGTTCGCGGCCGCGGCGGTCGCGCTTGATCTCTCCGGACCGATGGTCGGCAAGCATGTCCGGTTTCTTGAGGAGCGGCTGGGCGTGCGGCTGCTCAACCGGACCACGCGACGGCAGAGCCTGACCGACTTCGGCCGCGCTTACTATGAACGCTGTCGGGTGGTGCTCGCCGAGGCCGAAGCCGCCGATGCGCTCGCCGCCGAACAGTTTTCGGAGCCACGTGGAAAACTGCGGGTCACCATGCCGGCGCATTTCGGGCGCCATTGCGTGACCCCCGTGTTGCTGAAGCTGGCCCATCAATATCCGATGCTGGAACTCGACCTGTCGCTCACCGACCGCTTGGCGGATCTTGCCGAGGACGGCTACGATCTCGCAATCCGCACCGGCACTCTTGACGACAAGGTGGGGGTGATTGCGCGTCGCGTCGCGCGTCAGGGCATGGTCGTCTGCGCGGCACCCTCTTATCTCAGAATTCATGGCGAGCCGCAGCGGATCGAGGATCTCGCCGACCATCAGGCGATTGTCTACCGCCGGCTCGGCCAGGTCGTTCACCCGTGGTTGTTTGTGCGCGAGGGGCAACCCACGCTCGAGATCACGCCAACCGGACGGCTGCGGCTCGACGATCTCGATGCCATCGCTGACGCGGCCGCCGACGGCATGGGGCTGGCCTGGCTGCCCTGGTGGCTGGTACGCGACCGCATTCAGGCCGGCGCGCTGATGGCGC
>NZ_RZRA01000508.1:0-4050 GCF_003998945.1 Mesorhizobium sp. M7A.F.Ca.CA.003.01.2.1
GGATCACCCGGTCGAATGCGTGGTCGGCAAAGCAGGCGTCGACCACGCTCTTGTCGGCGAGATTGCCGCGGATGAAATGGTAGCCGGCATTGGTCTTGCGGCTCGCCTCGTCCAGGAGCCGCAGTCTCGCCTCCTTGATTTCCGGATCGTAGTAGTCGTTGACGTTGTCGATGCCGACGACCTCGTCACCGCGCTCCAGCAGCCGCTTGGCTACGTGATACCCTATGAAGCCGGCCGCGCCGGTGACCAGAACCTTCATCAGAAGCGCCCATCCGTGACATGCCTGGGAAACAGACCCTTGATGTCGTAAATGACGCCGGGGGTCTTGCAAAGAGCCTGCAGGCCGTCGACGCCCAGAGCGCGGAACTGCCTGTGGCCGACGGCCACGATAACGACGTCAATGTCCTTCATTCCTCAGGTCCGGACATTTTCCTCAAAGGCCACCCCCATCACCAGAATCCGACTGCCAACGACCAAGAGCTACGACAGCGCGGCTGCTCCAGCAAGCATCTATTTCTCGGATCAACAGTGCGGGAACTTTTGATCAACAGCATTGCTTTATGCGATTGAAAAGATACCGTCTGCAACGCACCAACGCCGAACGATAGGGCCAATAATGCGATGTAATTTCCAGCACCGCTTCGGCGATCAACCCCTTGGCAAGTCGCCTGGGAGCCGAGACAGATCGATCTAGAGAGCGGAGATATTGCGTTCCGAAGCAGCTGTATGTTGGTGTCGTCGGGACGGCAACCTAATCAGATGCGTATGGCCGGCGGAGGGTACCGATCATCGGCCATAAGATCGGCCAAACATCCGGGCAAATTCGAAATATATCTTTATAATTACGTATTTAGCAGAAGCCAAGATCGGCCAGACATGGAAGAAAGCGTTTCAACTACATTCACCCGTTCCCCGACGGCAATGGCCGCGTCAGCCGTTTGATGAGCCACGCCATGGCCCATGAGGCTGGGATCGCCGCGCACGGGCTGTGGTCGATCTCACGCGGTCTAGCGCGCGGCGTGAAAAGCCGCACGGACTACAAGCGCATGATGGATCATGCCGATATGCCCCGCCAGGGTGATCTCGACGGACGGGGCAACCTCTCCGAGCGCGCACTCGGCGACTTTACGCTATGGTTCATGCAGGTGTGCATCGATCAGGTGAACTTTATGACCGGCTTGTTCGATCTCGACACGCTCGCGAAGCGGCTGCGTCGCTACGTCGAGCGCAGTGGCCTCAAACCCGAAGCCGCCCGCCTCCTGGAGGAAGCGCTAATGCGCGGCGAATTTGAACGCGGCGAAGCGTCTCGCATTAGCGGACTACCCGAACGCACGGCGCGTCGCGTGTTCAATGAGGTGATCGCGCTCGGTCTGTTGGCGTCGGAAACACCCAAAGGTCCGGTGTCGATACGCTTTCCGGCCAACGCATTGGATTCACTGTTTCCGAAGCTGTTTCCAGAAACCTAAGTGTGATTACTTGGCAGACGCCACGCTGAAATCCGCCAATCACCCCACGCCAGCCAAGGCTTGATTGCTCAAGCCGCTGGTCTGCTCGGGCTTCAGCCGCGCTTGAGCAGCGTCCAGACGGCCGGCACCAGGCTTGCCGCGAGAGCCACCTTGATCAGGTCGCCGACGATGAACGGCACGACGCCGAACTGCCACGACTTTTCCGGACCGATGAGCAGCGCCAGCCAGGCAAAGCCCATCGCCATCATGACGACTTCGCCAACCAGCATGGCGTTGAAAAGCTTGATCGGATGGCGGTCCCAGCCGCGATCCGCCGCCCAGCCGACAATGGCCGCCATGACCACGAAGCCGGCGAGATAGCCGCCGGTCGAGCCGAGCATGTAGGCAATGCCGAGACCCTTTTCAGGCGTGCTCTGGAAGACGGGGAAGCCCATGGCGCCCTCGGCCATGTAGAGCAGCAGGGTGGCGACGCCGAGACGCATGCCGAAAGCGGCGGCAATCAGCAGCACGGCCAGCGTCTGCATCGAAATGTCGACCGGCCCGAGCATCACCTTGGTCTTGGCCGACAGTGTCAGCACAAGCGTTCCGGCGATGGCCAGGAAAAGCTGCGTTGCCAGCCGCGCCGCGCCGCTTTGCGGCAGAGCCAGAGAAACAAGCGGACGCATCGTAGTTGCAATTGCCATGGTATTTCCCCAATCCGATTGCCGCTACCAGATGTTCGCGGCCTCACATCCTCCTATATTGGCTTGCGTGTTATGCGGCAATCGGTTTTGCCGTTTCCCCAAACAAGGCACCGATGCATGGCACTGAAGTTCGAGACCGGCTTCGACCCCCTCTATGGCCAGGGGGTGAGCGTCGCGCCCGATGTCCAGCGCATCACGGCCCGCAATCCAAGCCCTTTCACCTTTCACGGCACCAACAGCTACATAATTGGCCGCGATACGCTGGCGGTGATCGATCCGGGGCCGCATGACGAGGCGCATCTGCGGACCCTGCTCGAAGTGATCGCAGGCCGGCCAGTCAGCCATATCTTCGTCAGCCATACGCATCGCGACCACTCCCCGCTGGCGGCCCGGCTGAAAGAGCGCACCGGCGCCATCGTGCTGGCCGAGGGGCCGCACCGGCCGGCAAGAGCCCTGCACATCGGCGAGACCAATGCGCTCGACGCCAGTGCAGACATGGCTTTCGTTCCCGACATCGCCCTTTCCGACGGCGAGGCGGTCGATGGCGACGGCTGGTCGATCAGGACGGTTCTGACCCCGGGCCACACCGCCAATCATGCGGCATTCGCGCTGGAAGGAACCGGCATCCTGTTTTCGGCCGATCATGTCATGGCCTGGGCAACCTCCATCGTCGCCCCGCCGGATGGAGCGATGGCCGATTACATGGCCTCGCTGGACCGTCTAATCGACCGCGAGGACCGCTTGCTGCTGCCCGGACATGGCGGGCCGGTGACGGCACCGCGCGCTTTCATGCGCGGGCTGAAGACGCACCGCAAGATGCGCGAGCGAGCCATCCTGGAGCGGGTCAGAGAAGGCGACCGGACGATTCCCGACATGGTCAGGGCGATCTACAGGGATACCGATCCGCGGCTGCATGGCGCCGCCGGATTGTCGGTGCTTGCCCATCTCGAGGATCTGACGGCGCGCGGTCTGGTTGTGACCGATGCCGCACCGGCCATCGACGGCATTTTCACGCCGGCCGGATAGGCAACGCAGCCCACTGCCAAGTGCCCGTGCCTCACTCGGCCGGCGCGGCGCCAACCTGACCGGCGACTTCCTGGTCGAGCTCGGCAAGGAAATCGACAATACGCGCGGCATTGTCGCCAAGGTCGTAGCGACCGTAGCGGGACGCCGACCGCATGTCGACGATGACCGTATCGCCATCGTCCGTCACGCGGATCGCCACATCGGCGGGAAGGCCGATCACGAAGCCCTTGGCGACGGCGGTGATGGTCACCTCGCTTTGCCCGGCGAGATCAGGATAGGGTTCCGATAGATCCCAGTCGCGCCGGTCGAGTACGGTTTCGACGGCATTGACGACAGTCTCGAACGGCAGGTCGTAGCTGCGTGCGCTGACCAGCGGATAGCTATCGGTCTGCAGCCGCTGTTCCCCAGGCGTCGACGGCGCAAGCACGTTCATATCCTTCTTGCGGTCGCTCACGTCGAGCGCCGGCGGTTCGTCGAAATCCGTCGAGATGTCCCTGAGCGGCGGATAGATCGTCGCCCAGTAGGCGGCGACGCCGTAGGGTGCGAGCACCAGCAGCGCCAGCAGCGCGCCGACCGTCAGGTCGCGACCGCCGCGGTCGCCGAAATTCCAGAGCCGCGAAAAGGCAAACCCGGCAAACAACAGCGCCATCGCCGCCAGCAGCGCGACAATGCCGAGCACCCACAGAAAGACAGGTGTTTCGACGAGATCGAAGCGATGGCCGACAAAGACCGTCAGCAGCAGCACCAACGAAAAAGCGGCCGTGCGCCGCGACCATCCGGCCGCCCTCGACGTTTGCCGTTCAGGAATACTTGCCATCGATTGCCGCACCACCCCAACCCGAACGGAGACTTAGAACCTTTTTGCGATGCCATGA
>NZ_RZRA01000509.1:0-4040 GCF_003998945.1 Mesorhizobium sp. M7A.F.Ca.CA.003.01.2.1
GCGTGAATACGATATCGCTGCCGAGCATTTCTCGATGAACGACAAGGCGCTGACCGCCGTCACCAGAACGGCCATCGAGGCCGCTTTCGTCGATAGAAAGACAAAGACGGCACTTCTTGCCCGGTTGAACAGCGCGGCACGCTGATTTCCGCCGACAAAGCTGTGGTCGGTGCGGGCCAAGCGGTTCCTTGGCCGGCGCATTGCCGCTAGGGTTCGCCCAGGCAGCTTGAAGCGCGGCGCGTCCGAAAGGGCGATGCGCGCATTTTCGGGCGCAGGCATCAGGAGAACACCATGCAGGGCGTCACCGTCGTCGACCACCCGCTTGTCCAGCACAAGCTGACCATCATGCGCAAGAAGGAAACCTCGACGGCGGGCTTCCGCCGGCTGCTGCGCGAAATCTCGCTGCTGCTCGGCTACGAGGTCACCCGCAATCTCGAACTGACGACGACGACCATCGAAACGCCGATGGAAACGATGGAAGCGCCGACGCTCGAGGGCAAGAAACTGGTCTTTGCCTCGGTGCTGCGCGCCGGCAACGGCTTGCTGGAAGGCCTGCTCGACCTGGTGCCGGCGGCGCGCGTCGCCCATGTCGGTCTCTACCGCGATCACGAAACGCTGGAGGCGGTCGAATATTTCTTCAAGGCGCCGAGCGACCTCGCCGACCGGCTGGTGATCGTCGTCGATCCGATGCTGGCCACCGCCAATTCGGCGATCGCGGCGATCGACAAGCTGAAAGAGCGCGGCGCCACCAACATCCGTTTCCTTTGCCTGCTGGCGGCGCCCGAAGGCATCGAGCGCTTCATCAAGGCGCATCCGGACGTTCCCGTCTTCACCGCTTCGATCGACCGCCAGCTCAACGAGAAGGGCTACATCATGCCCGGCCTCGGCGACGCCGGCGACCGCATGTACGGGACCAAGTAATATCAGACCAAGTCGCCTGGTACGATTTACCAAATATTTACGAAAAGGCGCGGTTTTGGCGCGCGTTAAAGCGGCAAACACCATCCGGGCTTAACGATCGGCTGTCACTACAGCGCCGCGCGTCCGTTTCGGACGCGCAAAGGACGCTGTAGCACTTTGATTTTGTGCATGAGCCTTTCCGAAAATCGTTCCCGATTTTCGGGGTCATGCGGCGAGGCCGATCCATGCTGCGCAAACTTCTGATCCTCGCCGTTTTCGCCGGTACATCGGCATCGATACCGATTGTGTATCAGTCGAATCCGCAACTCGTCGAAAACCTGCTGAGGTCGGCGGTGCCGGGCAAACAAGCGGTCGAAGCCCAGCCGAACGTCAATCTGGCATCGGTGCCCAACAAGCCCGCGGCACCGCTGCCGATGGGCCGCAAGGTCCTCGTCGCGGCAGACGAACGCGGGCATTTCTCGTCACCCTTCAAGCTCAACGGACGTCAGGTCGACGGCATGATCGACACCGGCGCTACATTGGTCGCCATCAACATTTCGACGGCACGCAGGATCGGCCTGTCGCTGAACGCTTCCGACTTCAACCGCGAGGTCAACACCGCCAACGGCACCATCAAGGCGGCTGTGGCCATGATCGACCGCCTGCAGATCGGCAGCATCACCGTCAATGACGTCCAGACCATCGTGCTCGACGACAGGGCGCTGCGCACCAATCTGATCGGCATGAGCTTCCTCAACCGGCTCGACAAATACCAGGTCGAGAACGGCACGCTGCTGCTCGTCCAGTAAGGCTATTCGTTTTCCCAAATTCCCAAGGGAAAGCGCTATGCGCTTTTTCCCAGGGAGAACCGTTTCACACTTTTCCTGGAATTGCTCTAGCCGCGCGGCAGAATCCGCCGGATGACCGACTTGTCGGCGGGCGGCTTCGAGGCACCGACCATATAGGCCGAAAGCACGGTTGCCGCGGCGGCCTCGGCATCGGCCGATGAGCGGGCATGGATCAGCGCCAGCGGCTCGCCGATCCCAACCTCCGCACCGACCGGCAATAGTCTGGTGATGCCGACCGCAGGGTCGATCTGGTCGTCCGGCCGCGTGCGTCCACCTCCCAGGCCGACCACTGCGAGCCCGATATCGCGGGTGGCGATGCCGGTGACGAAGCCATTTGCGGTCGCCTTGACGGCAAGTTCGATCGCCGCCGCAGGCAGATATTTTTCCGGTTTCTCGATGAAATCGGCGGGGCCGCCAAGCGCGGCCACCATGCGTGCGAAAGTGGCGGCGGCGCGGCCGCTGGCGAGCGTCTCGGTGGCGCGCCGCATGCCATCCTGGTTGGACGACACCAGCCCGGCCGACTGCAGCATTTCGGCGGCCAGCGCCAGCGTCACATCTTCGAGCCGACGGTCACGATACCGGCCGGTGAGGAAATCGACGGCGTTGCGCACCTCGACTGCGTTGCCGGCGGCCGACGCCAGCGGCTCGTTCATGCCGGTGATCAACGCCGAGGCCTTCAGTCCGGCGCCGTTGGCGATCTCAACCAGGCTGTTGGCGAGTGCGGTGGCGTCGCGCGATTTTTCCATGAAGGCGCCGTTGCCGACCTTGACGTCGAGCACCAGCGATTGCAGCCCGGCCGCCAGCTTCTTCGACAGGATCGAAGCGGTGATCAGCGGCACCGATTCGACCGTGCCGGAGACGTCGCGGATCGCATAGAGTCGTCGATCGGCGGGCGCGAGGTCGGCGGTCTGGCCGATGATGGCACAGCCTGTTTCGAGCACCGCCTTGCGAAACAGCGCGACATCGGGCTGGCTGATGTAGCCCGGGATGGCATCCATCTTGTCCAGCGTACCGCCGGTGTGGCCAAGGCCACGGCCCGAGATCATCGGCACATAGGCGCCGCAGGCGGCGACGATCGGCGCCAGCATCAGCGAGACATTGTCACCGACGCCGCCGGTCGAATGCTTGTCGGTGACCGGGCCAGGCAGGTCCGACCAGTCGAGCACATCGCCGGAATCGCGCATCGCCAGCGTCAGCGCCACGGCCTCGTCGCGGTTCATGCCGTTGAAGAACACCGCCATGGCGAAGGCGCCGGCCTGGCCGTCGGTAACGGCGCCTGACGTCACGCCCGCGACGAAGCCGGCGATCTCGTCCTCCGACAGCCTCAGGCCATCGCGCTTGCGGCGGATGATTTCCTGGGGAAGCATCAGATCTCCAGCAGTCCGTCGCGGAACACGCGCTGCAGGATCGTCGCCAGCCGCGCGCCGCCGACCGGCGCCATGTCCTTGGTCTCCTGGTGCGAAAGCTCGGCCCCGGTCATGCCGGCCGCCAGATTGGTGATGACCGAACAGGCGGCGACGCGCAGTCCGAGGAAGCGGGCGAGAATGACCTCCGGTACGGTCGACATGCCGACCGCATTGGCGCCCATGATGCGCGCCATGCGGATTTCGGCCGGCGTTTCGAAGCATGGGCCGGAGAACCACATATAGACGCCCTTGTGCAGGGTGGTGCCGGTCGCTTTTGCCGCCCGCTCGATGGCCTGGCGGATGCCGGCATCATAGGCTTCGGTCAGGCCGACGAAACGCCGGTCGCTTGGTTCGCCGATCAGCGGGTTGGTGCCCGAGAAATTGATGTGGTCCGATATCAGCATCACCGAGCCCGGCGGCATGTCCGGATCGACCGAGCCGGCGGCATTGGTGAGGATCAGTTTCGTGATGCCGATGCCGGCAAGCACTTCCAGCACCGGCCGCATCGCCGCGGCGTTGCCGTGCTCATAGTAATGGGCACGGCCCGACAGCAGCAGCACCGGCACGCCGGCAAACAGCCCTGCCACCACTTCGCCGGCGTGCCCGGTGACACCGCTTCTGGGAAAGCCGGGCAGGTCGGCATAGGAGATGCGGATCGGGTCCTCGATCTGGTCGACCAGACCGCCGAGGCCCGAGCCGAGCACCAGTGCCGTGGCCGGCGCCAGGCCGTCCAGCCTTTCGACGAGATGATCCAGGGCTTTTTCCGTCATCGTTGCCAGCTGTTCATTTGAGCCTGTTGCTCATTTCAAAATATCGCCGCGGAAGCCGTAAGGCAGCATGTCGCCCATGGTCACGGTTTCGGCCACACCCGCATTGTCGCAGAGAT
>NZ_RZRA01000050.1:0-11575 GCF_003998945.1 Mesorhizobium sp. M7A.F.Ca.CA.003.01.2.1
AGCCAGCTGTCATGCATGACGACGAACTCGCCGTCCTTCGAGCGCCTGATGTCGACCTCGACGATTTCGGCGCCCATGGCGATCGAGCCCTCCACGGCGGCAATCGAATTTTCCGCGTAGAGCGTCTTGCCGGCCTGCATGCTGCCGGCGCGATGCGCAGCCACCATGACGTGATCGCGCCATTGGTTGGCATGCTCGAAGCGGTCGAGGATCTGTCTGGCGCGGGTCTCGCCGGCCAAGGCCTGGCCAGAGGCGGCTGCCACGGCCGTGTAAAGCAGAAAACTCAGCCAGATGGTCCGCATCGAGAATCGCTCCTTGCCGGATCGACACCCGGATAGGCGACGCCCGTGACATCTGGGTGAACGAAGCCGGCTAGCGGAATACTCGCAGCAGGTGCGTCAGATGCGTTTCGAGAGCCTGCGGAACCACGCCATGGCCGGCATCTCGACAAAACGCCAGGTGATCCAGGAGGCGGCAATGGTAGCGGCGAGCATGACGACGATCGCCACCGCCCCCGTCCAGCCGGCACCGAAGCCGGTGGCAGGCTGGCCGCGCAGCATGAAGTCGCCGATCAGGCCAAGGCCGAGCTTGCGCTCGACGAGCCCCGCGACGTTGATCAGGCGCGCCTGGACGAAGATGTGGACCATGTAGATCGAATAGGACAGCGCGCCGAGCGTCAGCATGAACGGGGCTCTGAGCAAGGCGCTGATCCAGCCACCCTCATGGGCGAACAGAAACAGCGCCAGCGCGAACACCAGGGGTGCCGCGATGCCGAAGTCATTGTCGCCCGCCAGCGAAACGAAAAGCACGATGACGGCCACCATGACGATTTCGGCAAGGGTCCAGTCCATCCGCGGGCCGCCCCTGGCGAGAGCCTGTCGCGCCCCTGCAATGGAATCATGCTGAAACCAGGCCAGCAAGGCGCCGAGCGAGAAGCCGTACAGGCAACGGATGAAGCCGAAATCGAAGGACACATCCATATGATGGGTCGAGAAGCCGAGCAGGAACAGCGGCGCGGTGACGGCGGCCGCGACGAACCATATCCAGGCGCGCACGCCGGCGACGAAGACCACGCCGGCAAACAGGAGATAGGCGAAGAACTCGGCCGAAATGCTCCAGCTCGGCGCATTCCAGGTCAATTGATCCTCGAAGCCGACACCCTGCAGCAGAAGGAGATTGGCAAGCAGGCTGTTGAGGTCGAAGCCGCCGGTGAAGGGGGCAGCCCCCGTGCCGTGCAATTGCGGCAGCATCAGCCGCAGCAGCTCGAAACCGGCGAAGGCGGCAAGCATGAGCAGATGCAGCGGGTAGATGCGGCCGAAACGGACCAGGGCGAAACGCGCGACCTGTCCCGGTTGGTTGAGCCGATCGCCGTAGCTGCTGGCGATGACGAAGCCGGAAAGGACGAAGAAGAAATCGACGAACAGGTAGGACGAACCGATGAAGGCGCTTTGCGAAATCGTCGAACCGGTAGGAAAGTGAAACAGCGCCACCAGAAGCGCGCAGATGCCGCGCCACGAATCGAGGACCAGGAAGCGTTCGCCGGCGACCGTGCCGGTGTGGGTCGACGCCGCGGCACGGGTGGGGTTGAGAAACGCGGTCTGCGTCATGATGATACAATCCTGTCTTGCCGTGGCACTCGGGCAGCGCCATTCCGTCTCGCCAAGCTATGACTGGCATCTTCCGTGCCGGTTCTGTAGTTGTTGCAACCCGATGAAAAACGAGGATCCGTAATGGCGAACCACACCATCGACAACGCCTTCACCGCCCGTTCCAAAACGGGCGCCGCGTTCGAGCCGACCTATTCCGGCGCGCTGTCGTTCATGCGGCGCAAATACACCAAGGACGTGAAGGGCGCGGATGCGGTGGTGTGGGGTATTCCCTTCGATGCCGCCGTCACCAACCGGCCTGGCGCCCGCTTCGGGCCGCAGGCGATCCGCCGTGCCTCGGCGATCCTCGACAACGACCCGCAATATCCCTTTTCACGCGATCTGTTCGAGCATCTGGCGGTCGTCGACTATGGCGATTGCCTGCTCGATTCGGGCAACCATCAGAAGACGCCCGGCACGATCGAGCGCGAAGCGGCGAAGATCCTCAAATCAGGCGCCTTCCTGTTGACGCTCGGCGGCGATCATTTCGTCACCTGGCCACTGCTCAAGGCGCATGCCGCCATCCATGGTCCGCTCGCTTTGGTGCAGTTCGACGCCCACCAGGACACCTGGCCGGACGACGGCAAGCGCATCGACCACGGCTCCTTCGTCGGTCGCGCCGTCAAGGAAGGCATCATCGATCCCGACCGGTCGATCCAGATCGGCATCCGCACCCATGCGCCCGACACGTTCGGCATCAAGATCCTCCATGGCCATGAAATCGAGGAGATGCGGGCGTCCGACATTGCCTACGCCATTGTCGACCGCACCGGCGGCAAGAAGACCTATCTCACCTTCGACATCGACTGCCTCGATCCGGCCTATGCGCCCGGCACAGGCACGCCGGTTGCCGGCGGCCCGTCCTCGGCCAAGATCCTGTCGACTCTGCGCCAGCTCAACCAGATCGATATTGTCGGCGCCGATGTCGTAGAGGTTGCGCCGGCCTATGATCACGCCGATATAACGGCAATCGCCGGCTCGATGGTGGCCATGCAATATCTCGGTCTGCTTGCTGAACGGAAAGCCCGGCTTGAAGAGCTGAACAACGGCAATCACAATGGTGCCGCAGTGATTCAGGGTCAGGGCATATAGTCTTGAAAACTCAGGGAATTTGAACAACCCATGAAACCGAAAATCTTCATCGACGGCGAACACGGCACCACCGGCCTGCAGATCAGGGCGCTGCTTGCCGAGCGCGGTGATCTGGAGATCATTTCCATCCCCACCGAGCGTCGCAAGGAAACGGCGGCACGTGCCGAGTTCCTCAATGCCGCCGATGTCGCTATCCTGTGCCTGCCCGACGACGCGGCGAAGGAAAGCGTCTCGCTGATCGCCAACGACACCACCAGGGTCATCGATGCGTCGACCGCGCATCGCGTGGCGGAGGGCTGGGCGTATGGTTTCGCCGAGATGGACAAGGACCAGGCAAAGGCGATTGCCTCGGCAAAGCGCGTCGCCAACCCAGGCTGCTGGCCGCAGGGACCGATCGCGACGCTGCGGCCGCTGGTCACAGCAGGCCTGCTGCCGGCCGATTTTCCGATCACCGTCAACGGCATTTCGGGCTATTCCGGCGGCGGACGGCCGATGATCGAGGACTACGTCGCCAAGGGCGAGGACGCCTCGGAATTCCTGCCTTACGGCCTCACCCTGCAGCACAAGCACGTGCCGGAATTGAGGGCCTATGCAAGGCTGTCGCATGATCCGATCATGCAGCCGGCGGTCGGCAATTTCGCGCAAGGCATGATCACCGTGGTGCCATTGCAACTCGGCGGCCTCGACCATGTGCCGACCGGTGCGGAGCTGCATGCGGCGATTGCCGACCATTTCGCCGCCATCAAGGGCGGTGTGGTCGAGGTGGCGCCCTATGCGCATTCGGAGCGCATGCCGGAGATCGATCCGGAGATCTACAACGGCACCAACCGGATGAAGGTCTATGTCTTCGCCAACGACAAACGGGCGCAGGCCCTGCTGCTGGCGGTCTACGACAATCTCGGCAAGGGCGCCTCGGGTGCCGCCGTCCAGAACATGGATCTGATGCTCGGCCTCTGATGGACACGCCAGCCTTTCCGGCGCGCTGGAAAGTCAGCGCGCCCGAACTCGTTGCCGAGACCTTTTCGAGCCGCATCTGGAAGGTTTTGCGCGAAGACGGATCGCCGGCGATCGTCAAGGCGCTGAAGCCTTTCGATGACGTCGCCGACGAGTTGCGCGGAGAGCACTATCTCGCCTGGCGGCGCGGCGAAGGCGCGGTGCGTCTGCTCGGCCGCGACGGCCACAGCATGCTGCTCGAATATGCCGGTGAAACCCTGCTGCAGCAGGTTCTCGACGAACAGGGCGACTTTGCCGCGACCGCAATCGCGGCGGAGCTGATGGCAAAACTGTTTTCACGGGGGAAAGCCCCCTACCCGCCCGAGCTTCAGCCGCTCCGGGAACGCTTCGCCAGCCTGTTCGACAAGGCGAATACCGATCGCGACGCCGGCCTTGACAGCCTCTATGTCGAGGCAGCCGTCATCGCCGAGCGGCTGCTGGCCGATCCGCACGACATCAGGCCCCTGCATGGCGATCTGCATCACGAAAACATCCTGCACGGGCCGCGCGGCTGGCTGGCGATCGATCCGAAGGGCGTGCTCGGCGATCCCGGCTTCGACGCGGCGAACATGTTCTACAACCCGCTCGACCGGGACGATCTCTGCCTCGATCCGAAGCGGATCGCTGATATGGCCGAGATCTTTGCCAGAACACTGAGCCAGACACCGACCGCTATCCTCGATCATGCCATTGCCTATGGATGCCTGTCGGCGTCCTGGCATCACGAGGACGACAATGCGGTCGAGGAGAATCGCGAATTGTCGATCGTCAAGGCGATCCGGGCGGTGCGGGCAAGCTTCTGATCCGACCCAGTAGATCGGCTCGGGATCAGCCCCTGAGCGCTATTCCCGTCGGCAAGGGATAGGCGCCCTTGGTGCCGCGCCAATGGGCTGCTGCAAAGCCCAGCACGATCAGCGCAAATCCCTGATGGGTCAGCGCCATATGCAACGGCACATGCATGAGCAGCGTGCCGACGCCGATCGAGGCCTGCACCAGCACCAGTAGAAACAGCAGCGTCGCGCGGCGCGCATGCGTCGAGCCTGGCAGCCGCCGGCGCGTGGCGATCATGTGCCACAAGGCCACGACGAATACCGTGTAAGCGCCAAGCCGATGGACGAACTGCACCGTCTTCGGGCTCTCGAAGAAGTTGCGCCATGCCGGCTCGAGGATCAGCAGATCGCCGGGAATGATCTTGCCGTCCATCAGCGGCCAGGTGTTGTAGCTCAGACCCGCATCGAGCCCGGCGACCAGGCCGCCGAGATAGATCTGGATCAGCGCCAGCAGCACGATGAAGCCGGCCAGCCTCTGCGTCGACCTATCGGCGGCAGGCTCGGAATGCGGCGCCAACCCGCGCGCGACCACCATGGTGGCGGTGAAGATCAGTGCGGCAAGGGTCAGGTGGGTCGCCAGGCGGTACTGGCTGACGGAGACCCGGTCGACCAGGCCAGAGGCCACCATCCACCAGCCGATGGCGCCTTGCAGGCCGCCAAGCAGCAGAATGCCCACGAGTTTCCGACCCAGGCCGCGCTCGATGCGGCGCGTTGCCCAGAAAAACAGCAGCGGCAAGGCGAAGACCAGGCCGACGCTGCGCGCCAGGATGCGATGCGCCCATTCCCACCAGAAGATCGATTTGAACGCTTCGATGCCCATGCCCTTGTTGAGCTCGGCATATTGCGGGATCTGCTGGTAGAGCTGGAATTCCTCTTGCCACTCGGCATCGTTGAGCGGCGGGATCACGCCATGGATCGGCTTCCACTGCGTAATCGACAGGCCGGAATCGGTGAGCCTGGTGGCGCCGCCGACCAGCACCAGCGCAAACAGCACCAGAAGCACCACATAGAGCCAGGCGCGCAGCAGCGCCCGGTTATGCAGGTCGCGGTCGCGGGCGACGTATGGCGCGGCAGCTGATATGGCAGCCATGATCTTGTCCCGGCAGGTTGATTTGGCGGATTGGTGGACCATCGCACCCGTGCTGGCAAGACCATCCGGCGCGGCACGCCGTCGCGCCGCGTCTCACCGGTTGCGCAGTCTCGCCTCAAGGCCTATGCGAGGCCGTTACCCCTTGAGCCTGCCAGGCCGCCTGTGCAAATTCCGGCATGCTCGATCAGGAGACCAACCATGCCCCTGCGCCTGAAAAAGCTGATCGGAATGTTTCTGCTGGTGGCGCTGGTCATCATCTATGCGCTGGTCGCATCGATCTTCGCGGTCGCCCGGCTGTCGGAGTCGGGTCCGTGGGTGCATTTCCTGTTCTTCCTGCTCAGCGGCCTGGTCTGGGTGCTGCCGGCAATGGGCATCATCAAATGGCTGATGCTGGAGCCGAGGGCCAAGCGCTAGGCGAAACCGCCAGCGTCAGATGGTGACGACCATCTTGCCGGCATTGGCGAGCGGCGTCGTCACGCCCGACAGCATGGTGCGAATATGGGCGAGGCTCTGATAGCGGCCGTTGACGGAAATCCGCGGCAAAGCCTGCAGGAACCCGGCATGTTCGGCGCGCAGCACGCCGTGGCGCGTCGTCACGGCAGAGGTGTAGCCTGCGTCACGGGCAAAGCCGACTTCGCGACAGCCTACGGCACTCGCATAGCCATAGGGGTAAGCGAAATGGCGGGGCTCTTCGCCCAGTTCGGCCAGCAACATGGCGCGCACGGCGCCGATCTCGTGCCGGGCATCGGCTTCGGAGAGCCGCTTCAGATTGCTGTGGTTGATCGTATGGGCGCCGATCGTCACCAGCGGATGCGCGGCGATGCGGCGGATTTCGTCCCAGTTCATCAATGTGCGCAGGCGCGGACCGTCGGCGTCGATGCCATTTGCGCGAGCCAGATCGCGCAACACCGCCTGCAGGTCCTTCTCGCGGATTTCGGAGGTGAGATAGGCGTGCAGGCGTGCATTGGCCTGCAGCTTCTTCGCGGGGGTCGAGCAATCGATCGTCAGCGGACCCTTCGGCCGCGTCAGCGTCAAGGTATCGCGCGCGTTGACGATGTCCTCGACAACGTCCCACCACAGGTCGGCTGTGCCGTTGATCAGCCCGGGCGCGACATAGATGGTGATCGGCGCGCCGTGCTTCTCCAGCACCGGCAGCGCCTCGACCATATTGTCGCGATAGGCATCGTCGGCGGTGATCGTGGCAAACTGACCGCCTTTGCCGCCCGCCTTGATGCGCTCGACGGCTTCGTCCATGGAGACGAAGGCATAGCCATGCGCCTTCATGTCGGCGATCATGGCATCGAGGAACCCGGGCGCGATATTCAGATGCCGGTTGACGCCGTCCGGCTTTTCCGGCGTCGCGGTAACACGGTGCAGCATCAGGATGGCGCCAATGCCGCCGATGAACGGCTTGGCCAGCGGTGCAAGGCCGGTATAGCGGGCGACGTTCAGCGCCAGTTTCCGGATTGCCTCCCCGCCGTCGATCATTCATTCACCTTTTGCGCCTAGGCTGATCCAAGCACGGAATGCGCCTATGCGAACCCCCAAATCGCGACCAATACGCCCTAAGGATTGAGGTATGGTTGACGCAACTGCGTCATTTGACGGCAATCGGCTTGCGGCAACCGAGGCATCGTCGCGCGCCTTGCCACGGGACCGTGCCGGCCTGTCGATCTCGGTGGCGTCCACGGACGGACTGGCGGCCTATGCCGAGTTCTGCCGCTCGGCTCTGTTTGGTCCGGCGCAGAGTGCTGCCTGGATCCTGAACTGGGCGGCCGAGACACGACCGGACCTGCTCGTCGCGACGCTGAGTGCCGAGGGCAAACCGGTTTTTTCGCTGGCGCTGGAGGTTGCCTCGAAGGGGCCGTTCCGGATCGCCCGCTTCATGGGTGGGCGCCACGCCAACGGCAACTTCGTCGCCGCGGACCCGAACTGGCTGGCCAAGGTGGATATGCCGGCCCTCCGATCGGTGCTGGCGGCCATCGCCGAGGCACGCCCGGACATCGATCTGGTCGCGCTCGAGCGGTTGCTGCCCGATCTCGACGGCGTCGCCAATCCGCTCGCATCGCTTGACCATTTTTCCAGCCCCAATCTGTCGCTGGCCGTCGATCTCGCCGGCGGCTTCGATGCGCTGCTTTCTCGCGCCAGTGGCAAACGCAAACGCAAGAAGCACCGGTCGCAGATCCGGAAATTCGAGACCGTCGGCAGCCACCGGCGCATCGAGGCACGCACCCCGGACGAGATCGACAGGCTGCTCGACGCCTTCTTCGAGATGAAGGAACTCCGCTTCCGCAAGATGGGCATCGCCAACGTCTTCGGCGACGCGCAGGTGCGCGGCTTCTTCCGCGCGCTGTTTTCGCAAGCACTTAGCGAGGACAAGCCTTCCTTCGTGCTGCACGGGCTCGAGGTTGCCGGCAAGCTGCGCGCCATTACCGGTTCAAGCCGCTCGGGCAAACGCCTGATCTGCGAATTCGGAGCGATCGCCGAGGACGATCTCGGGCACGCCAGCCCCGGCGACTTCCTGTTCTTCGACAACATCCAGGAAGCCTGCGAGACCGGTTTCGAGGTGTATGACTTTTCGGTAGGAGATGAGCCTTACAAGCGGCTGTGGTGCGATATCGAAACGCGGCATTTCGAAGTGCTGGTCCCCTTGACCGTGAAGGGCCGCATGCTGGCGCTGACGCTTCGGCAAGGCGCGCGGCTGAAAGCCTTCGTCAAGAACAGCCCGACGATCTGGAAGCTGACCAAGGTGCTGCGCCGCAAAGCCGCCGGCCAGGCGGCGCCCTCGGAAGAAGATAGCTAACGCAATGACGCCGATCATCCGCACACTGTCCCTGCAGGAACTGGCGCTTCTCGTCGACTGGGCAGCTGCGGAAGGCTGGAACCCAGGTCTTGAAGACCCGGCGATGCTCCAGGCGGCGGACCCCGAAGGCTTCATCGGCGCCTTTGTCGGCGACGACATGGTCGCGGCAATTTCGGCCGTGGCCTATGGCAGCGAATTCGGCTTCATCGGCCTCTACATCTCCCGGCCTGACATGCGCGGCATGGGCTACGGCAAGACGGTGTGGGACGCCGGCATGAAAAGGCTTGCAGGCCGGACCGTCGGCCTTGACGGCGTCGCCGAGCAGCAGGCCAATTACCGGCGCAAGGGCTTCGCGCCGGCCTACGAGACCATCCGCTTCACCGGGCGCAAGGCAGGCCCGACGGCCAGGGCCGATGGGTTGCGGATGATTACAACGCAACTCCTGTCCGATGTCGTCGCCTATGACGCCCATTGCTTTCCGGCGCCCCGAGACGCCTTTCTGAAGCGATGGCTGCAAGAACCGCATCATGGGTTGGCGGCAATCGGTTCGCGCGGCGTCACCGGCTTTGGCGTGGTGCGCCGGTGCCGATCCGGCTTCAAGATCGGCCCGCTGTTTGCCGACGACATGGAAATCGCTTCGCAACTCCTGGAGGGACTGGCCGGTGCCTGTGAGGGCGGCGAGCTGCATATCGACGTCCCCGCCGATAACACCGGTTTCATAACTGCGCTCGATGCGGCCGGCTTTGCGCCGACCTTCACCACCACGCGCATGTACAAGGGGCCTGCCCCGGAACTGGACCTGCAAAGGGTGTTCGGCGTAACGACCCTGGAACTGGGCTAGATCGGGCGAACCGCTGAACGGCTCCGCCAGGCGATCCGCAGCTCTCTCAGGCGGCGGCAGTGCGCCGTCCCGGCACCGGATTGCCGGGCGGTTCGTGGCCGAGCGGCGTCACCAGCGTCAGGTCGGGATAGCCGTTCTCGATCAGCTTGACGGCAGCCTGCGTCACCTCGTCGTCGGCCTCCAGCATGGAGAGAAAGACCTCGGTGGCGTCGCCGGTCAGACGGCCGATGCCCTGCGCGTCGGCTGGTCCGCATTCGACCACGACCAGATCATAAGCCGTTGTCAGCGACTGCATAATGATCGGCAGCCGGTCGGCAGCGCGCATGGCGCGGACCGGATCGGCGGTTCCGACCGGAATGACGTGACAGTCCGAGTAGAGATCGGCATGGATGACGTCACTGAACTGCGCTTCCGAAGCGAGCAGGTTGGTGATGCCGGGAAAAAGTCCGCTGTCCAGCATCGGCCGCGAGGCGGCCCCCGACGCTGTGAGGTCCAGCAACAGCACGCGCAGCCCGGCGTCGGCGACTTCGCGCGCCACCAGGATCGCCGATGCAGCCGCCTCGTCGCCTTCCGGCGAGACGAATATGGCGCGCGCCGCACCGCTTGAGATCAGCTTTTCGGCAGCCCTTTCGATGTCGATCTCGCCCAGGGTGGAGCGCGCCGGTTCGGGCTCGACAACCGTTTGCTCTGTCGCCGCCGTAGCGGGCATTGCGACCGCATCCGGCGCCTCGGCCATGGCCTGCATCGCAGCGGCAAAAGGCTCCGCATCGGCTTCATGCGCAGGTTCAGGCAGTTCCTGGTGAATGACGGGTTCCTGGAAGACGGCAGGCTCGTGGCGGACAAATGGCTTGGCGGCCGGCGTCTGCGCCACATGGGGCATCGCGACCTCATCGATCCGTTCGAAACGGGAACCGCTCGCCGGCCGCATCGCGCGGCCTGAGAACAGCTCCCGCAGAAGCGTCACGATGGCCATGATCAGCAGCGATGCGGCGAAAGCCGCGCCGACGATCGGCCCCACCTTCGGGAAATAGGCCTCGGAGGGAACCGACGCCTTCGAGGCGATCCGGGCGTCGACCGGCAGATAGTTGCGGTCCTGGCGCGAAGCGGCTTCGCGGTAGTTGGTCAGGTAGAGTTCGAGCTGCTGTCGCTTGGCGGTCGCGTCGCGCTGCAGTGCGTCGAGGTCGACCTGTTGTTCGCCGGCCTGCGCCGAAGCGGCTTTCAATGTGTTGACGTCGGCGACGAGCTGGTTCTCGCGGGCCTTTGCCGTCTCGGCCTGCATCAACAGGCCTTTCATGATCTTCTGGGCCTCGCTGCGGATCTGCGCGTCGAGATCGGACAGTTGCGATTTCAGCGCGCGAATGCGCGGATGATTGCCAAGCAGCGTCGTCGACAGATCGGCGATGTTGGAGCGCAATTCGACCTGTCGCTCACGCAAGCGCTGGATCAGGTCCGATGACAGAACCTCCGGCACTGCGTCCAGCGAACCGCCATTCTGCAGCGCCCTGCGCACACCGTCGGCGGTCGCTTCGGCCGCAGCGCGGTTGGCGCGCACTTTCGACAGTTCGCTCGACAGTTCCGAAAGCTGCTGGGTGGCCAGCACCGAATTGTTGCCACCCATCAGAAGATCGGACTGGGCTCGGTAGGCGGCGACCTTCGCCTCCGCATCCTTGACCTGCCGCTGCAGGTCGGCGATCTCGGGCGCCAGGAAGTCTGCCGCGGCGCTGTTCGATTCGAGCTTGGCCGCCCCTTGCCCCGCTATATAGGCGGCAGCGATGGCGTCCGGTATGGCGGCCGCGAGCTTGGGATCTTCCGATGAGAACTCGATGGCAATGATGCGGGTCTTCTCGACGCCGTAGACGTTGAGCTTCTCGTGCATTTTCTTGAGCACGCGCTCTTCCGTCGGAATTTCCATCGGGTCGCTTTTCAGGCCGACCAGGACCAGAGCGCGGCTCAGCGCCGACATGTCGAGCGCTTCATTGAACTCGGGCAGTTTTTCCAGCCCAAGCTTTTGCGAGACCTGCTTGAGGATTTCGTTGGAGGAAATGATCTGGACCTGGGTGGCGACGCCCTGCTCGTCGAGAATAGGCTTGTCGGTGTCGTTGTTGTTGCTGGCCGGCCGCGTGTAGATGGATTCGCGCGGCGCGATCTCCACCTGCGTCTCGGCCTTGTAGTGCCGGGTTGCCAGCGAGGCGAAAGCAAAGGCCAGCCCGGTCGCCAACAGGACGACGAGGCCTATACGCAGCCAATTCCTCGCCAGGCTGGCGAAGAGCTGCCTGAGAT
>NZ_RZRA01000510.1:0-4020 GCF_003998945.1 Mesorhizobium sp. M7A.F.Ca.CA.003.01.2.1
GGTGATCAGCCAGCCGATGCGGATGCCGGGAATGCCGAAGGCCTTGGACAATGACGAGACGCTGATCGCCTTTGGGCTCAGTGAGGCAGCCGTCGGCAGCCGCCTGCCGTAGGAGAGGTCGCGATAGGTCTCGTCGACCAGCAGATGGCAGCCGCGAGCCTCGGCAAGCGCCACCAGCGCATCGAGCTCGGCTCGGCTCATCATCGTGCCGGTCGGGTTGTGCGGGCAGGTGACGCTGATCAGCTTCGTGTCCGGCCGAATCGCGGCCTTGACGCGTTCGACGTCGATGGCGAAGCCTTCCTCGAATGCCAGGTCGACAAAGCTGATGGCGCAGCCGATCGCCCTTGGGGTTTCGATGTTGGTGGCGTAGTTGGGCCGGATGACGACGAGATGGTCGTTGGCCGACAAAAGCGAGGTCGAGATGATGAACAGTGCGCCGGCGGCACCGGCGGTGACCAGCACATCATCCGGCGAAATGCCGGCATCCTGCGCCGATATCAGTGCACGCAACTGCTTGTCGCCGCGATGCTCGCCATAGAAAAGCGTGAGATCGGGCAGCGACAGGCCGATGTCGGAGAGCTTCTGGTCGGCGATCGAGCTTTCGGAAAGATTAAAGCGGATACGGTCGTAGCCGTATTCTTCCGGTGCCTCTTTCTCGATCCCCATCCTGGTGTAGTTCATGGCTCACTCCCCAAGAGCAGTTCACCGTTTCACGGAAACGGCGACCCGCTCTAACTCCTTGTTTTTTTACGCAATTCCGGACGGAAAACCGTTTCACACTTTTCCTGGAATTGCTCTAGGAACCCGGCCACCTATCCAAGCCATAAAAATAGGAAGCCGGCCAAGGCGGATTCGCCGGCAGGCTTCTGTTCCAGTCGTCCTAACTGTTGGCTCAGGACTGAATGTTCAGGCCGAGGCCTTGGCCTTCCTGCCCTTGGCGGGCGCCTTGACGGGGGCGGCCTTGCGGCCGAGGCCGATCGACTTCGCCAGCAGCGAACGCGAGGCCGCGTAGTTGGGAGCGACCATCGGATAGTCCGACGGCAAGCCCCATTTGGCGCGATAGGCGTCCGGCGTCAGGCCGAAATGTACACCGATGTGACGCTTCAGCGATTTGAACTTCTTGCCGTCTTCGAGGCAGATGATGAAATCGGGCGTCACCGACTTCTTGGGATTGACCGCCGGGACCAGCGGGGCAGCCACCGGGACCGCAGGCTTGCCGAGCCCGCTTATCGAGGCGCTGACGCTGGCGATGAGGTCGGCCAGGCCGGAGGCAGGCAAGCGGTTCTTCTCGACGTAAGCGGACACGATGTGGGCGGTCAGCTCGAGCAGATCGATGTCTTTACGGGCACTGTTGCTATCGTCGGTCACTCTATTTCTCCGTCTACAGCGAATGACCTGAAAATCGGATTCGACTTCCGGAAAGGATCATGCGCGAAATCAAAATGCTATGGCGTCCTTCGTGCGTCCACGGGACGAATTGGCGTTGTTGTAGCGCGGAATTCCTAGTCGGCAAATCTGCGTATTGCAACGACTTGATGGCAGGTCACACGTTATTTTGAACAACTATATTAAACAATAACAGTATCAGACTATCAGCGCCTTGTCGCGCCACAAACGAAACCCGCCTTCGAAGGCGCGTGTGTTGTCGCCGCGCCTGGAGTCGGCGGGCAATTCATCGAGCTTGTCGACGTTGCCGCCGCCAATGACGACATAGTCAGGCTGCATGGCGGCACGGAGCCGGTCGACGACGTCGAAGACGTATTTGCGCCATTTCTTCTTGCCGCGCTTTTCCAGGCCGCGTTCGCCGACATAATCCTCGAAGCTCTTGCCCTTCTTGTAGGGCAGATGCGCGAGTTCCATCGGTTGGGCGACGTTGTCGGCAATCATCGCCGCACCGAGCCCGGTGCCGAGCCCGAGGAACAGCATGCGCCCGCCCTCGTAGCTGCCGATGGCCTGCATCAGCGCGTCATTGACCACTTTCACCGGTTTGCCGAACGCGCCCGCAAAGTCGAATCCAGCCCAGCCCTTGCCGAGATTGGCGGGGTCGGCGAGCGGCCTGTTGTGGTTGACCGGACCGGGATAGCCCATCGAGACGACGTCGTAGGACAGGCCTTCGGCGAGCTTCTTCACGGTATCGATCATCTGTTGCGGCGTCAGCCCCGGCCCCGAATCGGCGCGGCGCTCCGCGCCGCCGGCGCTGGTGAGGATCTTGACGTGCGAGCCGCCGATGTCGATCGTGAGCACGATCTTTTCAGTATCCGGCGTCTCGGTGCCCGATGCTGGTTGCTTCACTGCCTTGGCCATCGCGTGGTTCCTCTCACTTCACCGGATCGATCCAGCCATTGGGTGGCCCGAACCCGGCCATGACGTCCGCCGGTCCCCATGTCAGCGGCTCGTAGAGGTGCGGCGGCGTGGTGTCGCCAAGCACCGGGCCGACGATGCGCCAGGCCAGTTCGCTGGCGTCCTGGCGGGTGAACAGCTGGCCGTTGCCGTTCATGGCGTCGCCTATCAAGCGCTCATAGGGCGGCATGTCGCCCTTCGAGTCGTCGAGCGCCGTCAGTTCGACCTGCTCGCCGATCATGTCGTCGCCCGGCGCCTTGCGCTGTGCTCCGATGGCGATCACCACCTGTGGGTCGATGCGGAAGCGGACGTAGTTCTGGTCGGCGGGCTTGATCGGATCGAAGACATCGAGCGGCGGCCGCTTCAGCCGCACCACCACTTCGGTGACATGCACCGGCATGTTCTTGCCGGCGCGGATGAAAAACGGCACGTCCTGCCAGCGCCAGGTGTCGACGAAGAAACGCACCGCCGCGAAGGTCTCGACGGGCGAGTTCGGCGCCACGCCGGGTTCAGTGAGATAGCCGGTGAACTGGCCGCGCACGACATCGTCTTTGGTCAGCGTCCTGATCGCGCGCAGCACCTGCACCTTCTCGTCGATCAGATCGTCGGCGGAGCGGCCGACAGGCGGCTCCATGGCAAGCAGCAACAGGATGTTGAGCAGATGGTTCTCGATGACGTCCCTGATGCAGCCGACATCGTCATAGAAGCGGCCACGTCCCTCGACGCCGAAATCCTCGGCCATGGTGATCTGCACGCTCTCGACGTAATTGCGGTTCCAGATCGGCTCGAGGAGGGAATTGGCGAAGCGGAAATAGAGCAGGTTCTGGATCGCTTCCTTGCCCAGGTAGTGGTCGATGCGGAAGATCGACTGCTCGTCGAACACCAGATGCAGGACCCGGTTCAGCCAGCGCGCCGATTGCAGATCGTGACCGAAGGGCTTTTCCACCATCAGCCGCGCGCCATGCGCCGTGCCCGACTGCTCCAGCCCCTGGACGACGGTCTCGAACATGGTCGGCGGCACCGCCATGTAATGCAGCGGTCGCTGTGCGGTGCCGAGCGCGCTCTTCAGTTTCTCGAACGTCGCTCCGTCACGGTAGTCGCCGCTGACGTAGCGCAGCAGCGAGGCGAATTTGGCGAACGCTTTTTCGTCGATCTTGCCGAGCGCATTGACGATGCCGTCACGCGCGCGCGCCTGCAGTTGCTTGAGGTCCCAGGCATCGAAGGCGACGCCGATCACCGGTTCGGTAAGCGTGCCCTTGGCGACCATCTGGTAAAGGGCTGGAAATATCTTCTTGTGGGCGAGGTCGCCGGTTGCCCCGAAGAGCACCAGCGTGTCGGACCGTTCCTGGCTCATGCGCGTGTCTCCCCCGCTGTCCTCACTTGCCGGCCTTCGGCTTCTCGACATGGCCGCCAAAGGCATAGCGCATGGCGGAGAGCAGCTTGTCGGCGAATTCGGATTCGCCCTGCGAGGAGAAGCGGTCGAACAGCGCCGAGGACAGCACCGGAGCCGGCACGCCGGTGTCGATGGCCGCCTTCAGCGTCCAGCGGCCTTCGCCGGAATCCGAAACGCGGCCGCCGAAATTCACCAGGCCCGGATCGCTTTTCAAGGCGCCGGCCGTCAGGTCAAGCAGCCAGGAGCCGATAACGCTGCCATGCCGCCAGACCTCGGCCACCTGGGGA
>NZ_RZRA01000511.1:0-4011 GCF_003998945.1 Mesorhizobium sp. M7A.F.Ca.CA.003.01.2.1
GTATCTAAGAGGCACAAAGAACAGGATCGGCAGGATCAGGAACGCGCTCCCGCCGAGCATGAAAAAATCGATGAACGGACCAAATAGATATTTCTGTGGAGGCGCCGCGACCGAGACCGGAGCATCCGCCGAAAGGTGAAGTGCCATGCTGCCTTCTCCCTGTGATTGTTTATCTAGCCATCAACCTGATAGGAATTTTTTCTTGACTCCCTGCACTCAGCTATGGTACATTTTTGTCCATGGTGCTGATTTGCGCCAGTGACCCGCCGCACAGGCGGGTTTTCGTTTGTTCCGTCAGCCAACGCGCCGGCGAAGGCTTCGGGGAAGTGTCGATCGCAGCGCGTTCAGCCGCGCGAACTGTCGAGGTCAGTTGAGCTGATTGAGGATCCCAGAACTGCTCGCCAGGATCAAGCTCTTGTAGATCAGGAACGCCAGCGTACAGATCGCGGCCAGCGAGGTCGGCACGCCGAACGGCACCACCCCCTTGCGGTCCAGATGCTGGACGATGAGCCGAAAAGCGCCCGCCGGCAGCAGGAATGGGTTTTTCACGATCGCGGCAGTGGCCAAGGCGAAAACCAGGAGCAGCACCGAAAACACCGCGAGACCGCTGCCGCTGATCAGGAAGGGCACGACTGCTATCAGCTTGACATCGCCGGCGCCGATCTTGCGCAAGGCCCAGAAGGGCAAGAGCGCGACGAACAACAGAAGCCCTGCACTGGTGCTCAGTCCCATGTCCCACCACGACCCGGATTGGAGCGACAGCAACAGCAGGCCCCCGGCGCCCAGACAGAGCAGCAGCAGCACGTCGCGATTGGAAATTTTCTGGGTGGTGAAATCGAGCCAGGCAATCCTGGCCAGCAGAGGGATTGCGAGCACCTTCAGCAGCAGCGCTTCGGCAAGCAACATGCTAGCGCTCGACGTTCTGCACGCTTGACGACAAAAGCTTCAGATTGTTGGCGACGGTCGGGTCGTTGGGCGCCAGCTCGTAAGCCTTGAGGAAGTTCGAGCGGGCATCCTGTAACTTGCCGCGCAGCAGGTAGGAATAGCCGACATTGTTGTAATATTCGGGCGTCGCGCCGCCCAGCTTGAAGGCCCTGGCATAGGCCCGGTCGGACAGGTCGAAGCGGTGGATCCGGTCGGTGCAGGCGGCCAGCCCCATCCAGGCGTTACCATCATTGGGTGCCAGTTGCGTCGCCTTGAAGAACAGTGCGCCGGCATTGCCGTAATTCTCGGCGCGGAACTGGTTCTTGGCTTCCGCGACCGCCTGGTCCGAGGCATAGTATTCGACGTCGCCGACCGTTTTCAGTCCGTCGAAAGCATCGCCAAAAGACGTCACGTCGCCCTTCGACGGCTCGTTGGTGCGCACGACACCGTCGGTTGTGTCCGCCGTCTGGCAACCGGCAAGCACCGCCATGAGCAGACAGGCCGCGGCCGCGATAACCCTCTTCATACGTCCGTCCCCTGGGCCCCCGACTCACATTAGGGCCAAATGATATACTAAACTAGAAGAAAACGCCTCTCATGCGAATGATGACCGGCAACATGATCACCACCATCACGACTGGGAATATACAGAGACCCAACGGAATCATCATCTTGACCGGGAGTGAATTGGCGCGCTCCTCGGCACTCAGAATTCTCTGACTGCGCATTTCGGCGCTATAAACACGCAAGGCATCGGTGAGGCTGGTGCCGAGTTCTTCCGATTGCCGGAACAGCACCGCTAGTGCCCGCGCCTCCTCAAGGCCTATGCGATCGGCGAGTTCCCGTAACGCCTCCCGCAACGGCTTGCCGGCGCGCAGTTGCAAATTCATGATAGACAGTTGGATCCCCAGCCACTTGTGGGTGGCAGCCATTTCGTGACTCACACGTTCGACCGCCGCCTCAAGGCTCATGCCTGCATCGGCGCATGTGATCATCATGTCCATGAAGTCGGGAAAGGCACGGCGATAGATTCGTTTCTGACCATTCTCGAAGCGATCGAGCATGATGCTCGGAATCACCATGCAGGCCAGGCCGAACAAAGCAGAGCCGGCAAAGGTTATGAAACCAGGCAGCTGTGGTGGAAGGACCCGCGACAGCAGGGCATAGATGGCCAAAAACCCAATGCAGACTGCAACCAGACGGGACAGGGTGTAAACCAGCGGTGCACTTGATTTGTAAAAGCCGGCACGAAAGAGCTTCGCCTCCAAAGCATTCGGCTCATCGCGCTCCTTTTCGATCGACTTGAAGTAGGCGTCGACTGGCCGTTGTGCCGCAAGCTTGGCAAGCACGTCCTGTCCAAGCATTGACCGGCGGTCTGTAATTCCTTCGCCCATCAGGCTCTGCGCGACGAGCTTTCGTGTTTGCAGAGCCGGCAGGAAGACGAGCGCACCGAACAGGAAAAAAGATGCCGCCGCCGCAAACACGACGATAGATACCAAGAAACCCAGATCCTGAATATTCGAAAACAATTTTATTCGTCGCCCCTGTTAGAAATCAAAATTAACCATTCGATACATGATGAAATCCCCCAACAAAGCCCACACCCCGAATACGGTGAAGACTGGGAAAATGAGCTGATCGTGCCACACGCCTCCATAATAGGAGGGAGCAAGAAGTTGAAGGATCAAGAACATGACGAGCGGAAACAGTGATATAATCCAGGCCGATACGCGCCCTTCAGCGGAAAGCGCCCGAATTTTCATTCGAAGCTTTTGCCTTTCTCGCAGTACCGAGGATAGGTTGGACAAGATTTCGGTCAAATTACCGCCGGTCTTGGCCTGGATCGACAGGGATACCGACAGCAACTGAAGACCCTCGAAGCCGACACGCTGCGAAAGCTTTCGCACAGCCTGCTCGATGCTGAGACCGAAAGTGATCTCATCGGAGACGATGCCGAACTCGGTGCCGAGCGGATCCGGCATTTCGCGCGCGACCAGACCGATGGCGACCGAAGCCGGGTGTCCGGCGCGCAGCGAACGAACGATCATGTCGAGCGCGTCCGGCAGCTGTTTGGCAAACTTCTGGATTCGCTTGTTGCGGGCGCGCCGGAGGACGAGAAGCGGCAGGACAAGCCCTACGACCAGAAAGATAAGAAGCGACGCCAAAGCGGAAAAATTGAAGAGTACCAGGAGCAACGCCATCGCTAGTCCGACGAGCAGGAATGTCGCGGCGAACGTCAGGGGATTTCCGGTGATGCCGGATTGAGTATAGAGTCTGTTCAGCCACACCATTCCAAAAAGAAAGTCGCCGGAGTCAGTGAGGCCACGCTCCCGCAGCAATCCCTGTAGCGTTTGTTCGGCCGGGACGTCGCCAGCGAGCCGCTTCAATCGGCGATTGACTGCTAGAGACCGAGAGCGGCGGCCGGCAAATGAAAGATAAAGAGCTTCGCCGGCGAGGATGACCGAGGCTGCCGCCAGCATGTAGATGAAGTATAGCAGAGCTTGACCAGTCGGCATCAGAGGGCAACCTGCGGGTTGAAGGCGTCCTTGGCAAAATGATGGCCAAGCGTCGCCGCCTCTGGAGCGAAGCGCGGACGGACACCGGTTGCGCGAAAGTCTCCGACGACCTTGCCCTCGGCCGTCACCTCACGGCGGACGAAATGATAGATTTCCTGAAGCTGCACGACATTGCCCTCCATGCCGGTCAGTTCCGATATGGAGGTGACACGCCTGCCGCCATCCGAGAGACGCTGTGTCTGGACGATGATGTCGATGGCGGAGGCGATCTGCGCCCGGATCGAATCATGCGTCATCGGCATGCCGGCCATGCCGACCATCTGCTCCAGCCGCGAGATCGCATCGCGCGGCGTGTTGGCATGGATTGTCGTCATCGAGCCTTCGTGGCCGGTGTTCATTGCCTGCAGCATGTCGAAAGCTTCCTCGCCGCGCACCTCGCCGACGATGATGCGGTCCGGTCGCATGCGCAGCGCGTTCTTCAGCAATTCGCGCTGGCGAACCTCGCCCCTGCCCTCGACATTGGGCGGGCGCGTCTCGAGCCGGCCGACATGCGGCTGCTGCAATTGCAGTT
>NZ_RZRA01000512.1:0-4009 GCF_003998945.1 Mesorhizobium sp. M7A.F.Ca.CA.003.01.2.1
CCTCAGGGCCATCAAGCGTTACCAAGCGGAGAATCAGGCATGGCTTCGGCTGCTGAACAATTAGCCTCGAATCTGAATTTCTCGGCCTTCGCCAAGGCGGAGGATTTGAAGAAGCGCATCTGGTTCACGATCGGCGCGCTGCTGGTTTATCGCCTCGGCACCTACATCCCGCTTCCCGGTATCAATCCCGACGCCTTCGCCCAGGCCTTCTCTTCGCAGAGCAAGGGCGTGCTCGGCATGTTCAACATGTTCGCCGGCGGCGCCGTGCAGCGCATGGCGATCTTTGCGCTCGGCATCATGCCTTACATCTCCGCCTCCATCATCATGCAGCTGATGACCTCGGTCATCCCGTCATTGGAAGCGCTGAAGAAGGAAGGCGAACAGGGCCGCAAGGTCATTAACCAGTACACGCGCTACGGCACCGTGCTGCTTGCGCTGGTTCAGGCCTATGGCATTTCGGTCGGTCTGGAAGGCGGCAACGGCATCGTCAGTGACCCCGGCATGTTCTTCCGCATCTCGACCGTCGTCACGCTGGTCGGCGGCACCATGTTCCTGATGTGGCTGGGCGAGCAGATCACCGCCCGCGGCATCGGCAACGGTATTTCGCTGATCATCTTCTCCGGCATCGTCGCCGGCCTGCCGCACGCCATCTCCGGCACGCTGGAGCTTGGCCGCACCGGCGCGCTGTCGACCGGCCTGATCCTGGCGATCATCGTGCTGGCTATCGTCGTCATTGCGCTCATCGTGTTCTTCGAGCGCGCCCAGCGCCGCTTGCTGATCCAGTATCCAAAGCGCCAGGTCGGCAACCGGATGTTCCAGGGCGATACCTCGCACCTGCCGCTGAAGCTCAACACGTCGGGCGTCATTCCGCCGATCTTTGCCTCGTCGCTGCTTTTGCTGCCGGCCACCGTCGCCGGCTTCTCGCAGACGACGAACCTGCCGGCGTGGGCAAGCACCGTGCTCGCCTCGCTCGGCCACGGCCAGCCGCTCTACATGCTGTTTTATGCGGCGATGATCGTGTTCTTCGCCTTCTTCTACACCGCGATTGTCTTCAACCCGAAGGACACCGCCGACCAGCTCAAGAAGCATTCGGGCTTCATCCCGGGCTATCGTCCGGGCGAGCGCACCGCCGATTATATCGATTACGTTCTCACCCGCATCACCGTCGTCGGCGCCATCTATCTGGTGCTGGTGTGCCTGCTGCCGGAGTTCCTGATCTCGGCGACTGGCGTACCGTTCTACCTTGGTGGCACATCGCTTCTGATCGTGGTCAGTGTCACGCTCGATACGGTTGCGCAGATTCAGGGTCACCTGATCGCGCACCAGTATGAAGGCCTGATCAAGAAGTCGAAGCTGCGCGGGGGGAAGAAAGCCAGATGAGGTTGATATTGCTTGGGCCGCCAGGAGCGGGCAAGGGGACGCAAGCACAAAGACTGGTAGAAAAACACGGCATACCCCAGCTCTCGACGGGCGACATGCTGCGTGCTGCCGTCCAGGCAGGCACCGAGGTTGGCAAGCGCGCCAAGGCGGTGATGGATGCCGGTGAACTGGTGTCCGACGCGATCGTCAACGCGATCGTCGCTGAGCGTATCGATCAGCCCGACTGCGCCAAGGGGTTCATCCTCGACGGCTATCCGCGGACCCTGGTGCAGGCGGATGCGGTCGAGCAGATGCTGTCGGATCGCTCGCAGGGGCTCGACGCCGTCATTGAACTCGTGGTCGACGACAAGGCCCTGGTTGGCCGGATCGTCAAACGCGCCGACGAGGCGCAGGCCGCCGGCCTTCCCGTTCGCAAGGACGACAATCCGACCGTGTTCGAAGAGCGCCTGAGGGAATACTACAAGAAGACGTCGCCGCTGATTGGCTACTACTATGCCAAGGGCAAGCTCCGCAGTGTCGATGGCATGGCCGATATCGACGCCGTGACGGAACAGATCGAAGCGGTGCTCAAGGACGCGGTGCGGGGAAATTAACGATTGCACTTGACGGAGGCGGTTCGCTGCGGTATGGCGGCCCGTCTTCCTATCAGGCATGAGCTTTGCTTGTCCGCAAGGGCAAGGCAGCCGCATTGAACTGGAAACTCCCGCATGGGCCGGCCTCCACCGGACGCGGGGCAACTTAAGACAGCGCCGAGCCTACCTTGTTTTTGAGGATTGGCCGGCCCACATGGAGAAGGGAAGAACATGGCTCGTATAGCCGGCGTCAACATTCCGACCAACAAGCGCGTTGTCATTGCGCTTCAGTACATTCACGGCATTGGCAAGCGGTTCGCCCAGGAGATCGTCGACAAGGTCGGCATCCCGGCCGAGCGCCGCGTCAACCAGCTGACCGACGCGGAAGTGCTGCAGATCCGCGAGACCATCGACCGCGATTACCAGGTTGAAGGCGACCTGCGCCGCGAAGTCTCGATGAACATCAAGCGGCTCATGGACCTCGGCTGCTACCGCGGCCTGCGTCACCGCCGCTCGCTGCCGGTCCGCGGCCAGCGCACGCATACCAATGCGCGCACCCGCAAGGGCCCGGCCAAGTCGATCGCCGGCAAGAAGAAGTAATTTTTTTAGGGGAATAAGGGAGTAGGGGAGTAAGGCAGTAGGGAATGCCCGCCAGTCGGGTCGCGTTTTTCCCTACTCCCTTGCTGCCCTATTCCCCTACTCCCTTACGAAGGTGGAGCCGCTGGCATTACGGCGGTGTAGAGATCAACTGAAAGGACTATCATGGCCAAGGAAGCCGCTCGTGTTCGCCGTCGCGAACGCAAGAATATCTCGTCGGGCGTTGCCCACGTCAATTCGACCTTCAACAACACGATGATCACCATCACCGATGCGCAGGGCAATTCGATTGCCTGGTCGTCTGCCGGTGCTCAGGGCTTCAAGGGTTCGCGCAAGTCGACCCCGTTCGCTGCCCAGATGGCTGCCGAGGATGTTGCCAAGAAGGCCCAGGAACACGGCATGCGCATGCTCGAAGTCGAGGTCTGCGGACCCGGCTCCGGTCGTGAATCGGCACTGCGCGCCCTGCAGGCGGCCGGCTTCACCATCACCTCGATCCGTGATGTGACGCCGATCCCGCACAATGGCTGCCGCCCGCGCAAGAAGCGTCGCGTCTAAGCATTTACCGAACGCCGCGCGAGCGCCCTTGGGCGCTCCTCCGCGGCATTCCAGGTCGCCCGCCACGATTGGATGGTGGCGGGTCAACGGAAGGAAAGCATCATGATCCAGAAAAATTGGCAGGAACTGATCAAGCCGAACAAGATCGAGTTCTCGTCGAAGAAGAAGACGCTGACCACGCTGGTCGCCGAGCCTCTCGAGCGTGGCTTTGGCCTGACGCTGGGCAACGCGCTGCGCCGCGTGCTTCTGTCTTCGCTGCGCGGTGCGGCTGTTACCGCCGTGCAGATCGACGGCGTTCTACATGAATTCTCGTCCATCGCCGGTGTGCGCGAGGACGTGACCGACATCGTCTTGAATATCAAGGAAATCGCCATCCGCATGGAAGGCGATGGTCCCAAGCGCATGGTCGTTCGCAAGCAGGGACCGGGTGCGGTTCTTGCCGGCGACATCCAGACGGTTGGCGACGTCGAGATCCTCAACCCCGACCACGTCATCTGCACGCTGGACGAAGGCGCTGAAATCCGCATGGAATTCACCGTCGACACCGGCAAGGGTTACGTGCCGGCCGACCGCAACCGCGCCGAAGACGCGCCGATCGGCCTCATCCCGGTCGACAGCCTTTATTCGCCGGTCAAGAAGGTCTCCTACAAGGTCGAGAACACCCGCGAGGGCCAGGTTCTCGACTATGACAAGCTGACCATGACGATCGAGACCGACGGTTCGATCACCGGCGAGGACGCAGTGGCTTTCGCCGCCCGCATCCTGCAGGACCAGCTCGGCCTGTTCGTCAACTTCGACGAGCCGCAGAAGGAAGTCGCTGCCGAGGCCGTCACCGAGCTCGCCTTCAACCCGGCGCTGCTCAAGAAGGTCGACGAACTCGAGCTTTCGGTGCGTTCGGCCAACTG
>NZ_RZRA01000513.1:0-4006 GCF_003998945.1 Mesorhizobium sp. M7A.F.Ca.CA.003.01.2.1
GGGGCGGGCCTTGCTGATCGGGTTGTAAAGCGCGATGACGAAGCCGGCACCGGCCGCCGCCAGCAGGCGCAGTTCGATCAACTCCCATGGCTTTAGATTGTCGGAGAGCGAGATGGCGCAGAAATCATGGCCGAGCGGCGCGCCGATGCGGGCGGCAACCGCAAGCATGGCGGTGATGCCGGGCACCACGGCGACATCGACTGCGCGCCATTCGACCGGACCGGCCTCGATCGCCTCGCAGACGGCCGCCGCCATGGCGAACACGCCGGGATCGCCGCCGGAGACCACGGCGACGTCATGGCCCTCTGCAGCCTTGCTCAATGCGTCCTTGGAGCGGGCGAGTTCCTCGCGGTTGTCGGAAGCGACGCGGGTCTGGTCCGGGCGCAGGTCCAGCCGGTCGAGATAGGGTTTGTAGCCGTAAAAGAATTTCGCCTCGGCGACAGCGCGGCTGGCCTCCGGGGTGACCTGATCGGCATTGCCGGGGCCAAGGCCGATGACGATGAGACGGCCACTCATACCTGCGCTCCCACGGCGCCGGGGCGGCCGGACCAGCCGGCGACCAGCACGATGGCGAAGTAGGGCGCCTTGTCGTCCTTTTTGTCGGCAAGCTTCATCGAGACGCTGCCGGCCATGGTGCCGCGCTCGACATAGACGGCGCGCGACAGCTTGGCCGTAGCCTCCAGCGCCCGCCTGATCTTGGGCAGGTTGCGGCCGACCTTCATTATGACGGCGGCATCGGTGTCGGCCAGCCGGCGGGTCAGCTCGAACTCGCTCATCGTGCCCGGCAGCACGGTGAGCACGTCGTCGCCCTGGACGATCGGAATACCGGTCTGCGACCAGCAGCCGGACATGGCGGTGACGCCGGGGATGACTTCGGTCGGAAAACGATGGGCGAGGCGCACATGCAGATGCATGTAAGAGCCGTAGAACAGCGGGTCGCCCTCCGACAGCACCGCAACCATTCTGCCGGCTTCGAGGTGCTCGGCGACCTTTTCGGCCGACTCCTCGTAGAAAGCCGTGATCTGCGAGCGGTAGTCGTCGTGGTCCCTGGCGATTTCGGTTGTGACGGGATAGAGCAGCGGCAATTCCGTCATTTCGGGCCGGAACTGCGCTTCGACGATGGCGCGGGCGTTGCTGTTGTTGCCGCGCTTGGCGAAATAGGCCACGACATCGGCCTCGGCCAGGATGCGGGCGGCTTTTAGGGTCAGCAGTTCGGGGTCGCCAGGACCGGTGCCGACGCCAACGAGGCGGCCTTTGAGAAAGGCGTTCACAGGCCAGGCCTCGCCAATGAATTGAGCGCGGCGGCGGTCATGGCACTGCCGCCAAGCCGGCCACGCACGATGGCGTAGGGAACGCCGTAGGAATTCTCGGCCAGCGCATCCTTGGATTCGGCCGCACCGACGAAGCCGACCGGCATGCCGATGATGGCCGCCGGCTTCGGTGCGCCATCGCGCAGTTTTTCCAGGAGATAGAATAGCGCGGTCGGCGCATTGCCGATGGCAACCACAGAGCCGGCCATGCGCTCGCCCCAGAGGTCGATGGCGGCCGCCGAACGGGTGTTGCCGATTTGCCTGGCAATTTCGTGCGTACGCGGGTCGCGCAAGGTGCAGATCACCTCGTTGCCCGCCGGCAGCCTGGCGCGGGTGACGCCATGCGAGACCATTTCCGCGTCGCAGAAGATCGGCGCGCCGGCCGCCAAAGCGGTGCGGGCGGCGGCAACGAAATCCTTGGAGAACACAAAATGATTTGAAGCTTCGACCTGGCCGCAGGCATGGATCATGCGAATGGCGACATCGGCCTCAGCTTCGGAGAAGCGCGACAGATCGGCCTCGGCGCGGATGATGGCGAAGGAGCGCTCGTAGATCGCCGTGCCGTCATGGATGTAGTCGTAGGCGGCCATGCTCATTTCCGTTTTTCAGTTTGGGCCTGTCGGTAGGCCTCGGCGATACCGGCCGGCCCGAGCCTTGTCAGGCAAGCGGCGGCGGTTTCACCTTGATATCGTGTGCTGCGGATCATCGCCGCGACGCGGCCGATGCCGCGCGCGGCGTCATAGCCCGGCCTGTAGCCGGCAGGAAGGGCCTTTGCCGTCGCGTTCACGACAAGTCCGGCTCCATTTTCGCCGCCGACGATCGTCAGCGCTGCCGGACCGGGGTGGGCGCAGCCTTTGGCACAGCCGGAAATGTGAAGGGTGAAGTCGAGGATGTCGGCTGTTTCAGCGGCGATCGTCTCGGCGATGTCGCGTGTGGCGATGCGGCCGGAGGCGCAGGCCGGCATGCCCGGGCAAGCGGCAATGCGCGTGCGCGGGTCGGCGGGGGCGGTGACGAAGCCGAGGATGGCGGCGGTGTGTTGGAGCGATGGGTTGGCGGCGGTTGGTTGCCCGAGGAACAGCAAGGCACGACCGGGGGCGAGGCGGATTTCGGTTGTGCCGAGGGCGATGGCGGCTTGCGCGAGGGCGATGATCTTGTCGGCCGGCATGCTGCCGTAGGGCAGGGCGATGCCGAGGGCGGTGGCGTGGCCGGCTAAGGGGAAAAGGCCGATAGGTTTGCGCGAGGCGCCCCCCTCTGTCCTGCCGGACATCTCCCCCTCTAGGGGGGAGATTACGCCGTCACCGATGGTTTCGCCAATCTCCGGTGCTGTTAAGGAAAAGCCGGCGTCGAAGCTGCCAATCTCCCCGCCTGAGGGGGAGATGTCCGGCAGGACAGAGGGGGGCGCCTCGCGCAAACTCGTCGAGCACAGCCAACCCGCCAAAGACACTAATTGCCTCTCCGATAAATCCCTTGCGTGGGCCTCGCGGCCTTTCTCTGCAACCATCCTTAGAGCTGCAACGGCAATATCGCGCGCCGCACCTTGATCGGCAAACGCCAGCGGCCTCGCATTCCTCCCGTCACCCGCGACAGACACGCGCCACCGAACTCCCGCATCGGTGCGCGTTGCAGCAAGCCGCACGTCGGCCGTGACCGCATCCATGGCGAGTTGCCCGCAGCCGTCCACAACGACCGACACCTTCGGTCTTAGGCGCTGTACGAGCCCAGCTTCTTCGATCGCAGCCCTGATACGTTCAGCCAGCGGCCGGGGATCGGCAATCTCTTGCGGATCAATGCCTGCCAGCGGCCCGGTCTCGACCGGCACGCCGGTGCGAACCGCGATATCAAGCGCATCGACCTCCGCCGCCAGCAGCGCAGCACTTTGCGCCGTCAGGCCGCGTATCTGCAAACTGCCGCGCGCGGTGACTTCCATGATGCCATTGCCGTGCCGCAAAGCGGATTCGGCTAGTCCGATCAACGACTCTGGCGACATTCCCCCAGCAACCGGGTTGAGCCGCACCAGCAGGCCGTCGCCGGTTTGCATCGGTGCCGACAAAGCCGGACAGGCGCCGCGGCGCGAGAAGGCGCTCATGCCGCCACCCCAAGTGCTTCTGCCTCGGCAATCAGGGCCGTCAAATCGTCGTCGATGGAATTGCGCAGGGGATGCCAGAGGCCGCGCCGGCGCGCCGACAGGAAACGCTCGGCGATGATTTTTGCGGCGGCGGGGGTTTCGCGCAGGATGAAGGCGCGGACCATGGGATCGCCGACATAGGCGTCATGCACCGCCTCGATCAGCGTTCCCGGAATGGCGTGCGTGGTTTCGGCGAAGCCGACCAGCCGGTCGACGGTTTCGGCGAATTCGGAGGCACCGCGCGGGCCGTGCCGCATCTGGCCAGCGATGAAACGGGCATTGACGGCGCGGGCACGCACGACGCGCGCTACGGCCTCACTGATCGAGCGTGGCTTCGGCTTTTGCGGGTCCGTGGTGTCGAGCACGATGACGTCGGCATTCCTGCCGAGCGCCGCAAGTGCTGCGGAAAAGCCGCCGATGAAGGCCACATCGGCGGAGCCCTCGAGGATGTCGCGGCCGGGGTCGTCGCCGGTGTGGACGAGAAGATCGGCTTCGGCGATGCGGCCCTCGAAGGCGCCGGGCGCGGAGATGCCTTCGCCCCCGGCGCCGCCATAGGCGTGCGATGTAGCGT
>NZ_RZRA01000514.1:0-4003 GCF_003998945.1 Mesorhizobium sp. M7A.F.Ca.CA.003.01.2.1
TTCCAATGGCGCAGCAGGACCGGGACCAAAAGCGCCACGCCGAGTAGCGAGGAATAGAGTTCGGGTGCCACCAGAAGCAGGGCGGCGAACACGAGCAGCACGTTTTCCCATGGGCGTGTGCGCACCAGAAGATAGCGCGATAGCGCGGCGCCCAGGCAGGTGATGCCCAGCACGCAGCCGAAAAAGGCGAGGAAGAAGTTCGGCCAGGTGAAATCCTTCGTCACCAGCAGCAGGGACGGTGAGAAGACGAACACGAAAGGAACCAGTGCCTTACCCATCCCCAGCCGGAAGGCGGTGTTGCCGGTCTTGAACGGGTCCGCCCCCGCCATGCCAGCGGCGGCGTACGCCGCCAGCGCCACCGGTGGCGTGATGTCCGCCAGCACTCCGTAATAGAACACGAAGAAGTGAGCGACGATCGGCTCGGTGCCGAGCATGACAAGCGCCGGCGCCGCGATCGTCACCATAATGATGTAGTTCGCGGTCGTCGGGATGCCGCAGCCCATCAGGATGCAGACGACGCCAGTCATGATCAAGGTGAACAATAGGGTCAGGCCCTGGGCCGAGAAGATCGCCTCGGGGATGAAGGTGCCGAAGAGAAGGGAAAGGTGTCCGGCCGTCGATGTGACGATGTAGGACAGCTTGAAGCCCACTCCGGTCAGGGTGACGACGCCCACGACGATGCCGACGGTTGCGGCAGCGGCTCCGACTGCGAGCGCATATTTGGCGCCGTCGCGCAGACACGTCACGATGTCGGCGACCGACATGCGCCGGCGCGGATTGAGCAAGCCGACGAGAATACACAAGGTGATGCCCCAGAAGGCGGCCATGTAGGGCGTGTAGCCCGAGAGCAGCACGCCGATAAGAACGACGAGCGGGATGATCGTCGGCCAGTCCCGCTTCAGCGCCTCGACGACATCGGGCATCTCGTCCGGCCTGAGCCCCCTGAGGCCGGTTCGCTTGGCCTCGAAATGCACCTGCATGAACACGCCAAAGAAGTGCATGAAGGCGGGCACGATGGCGGCAAGGATGATGGTCGTGTAGGGCAGTTCGAGAAATTCGATCATCAGGAAGGCCGCTGCGCCCATGATCGGCGGCGTCACCTGACCGCCGGTCGAGGACGCCGCTTCCACCGCTGCGGCGAAATGTTTCTTGTAGCCGAGCTTGATCATCGCCGGGATGGTCAGCGAGCCGACGGTAACGGTGTTGGCGACCGACGAGCCGGAAATCATGCCGAACAGCGCCGAGCCGAAGATCGACACCTTGGCGGGACCCCCGGCGTAGCGGCCGGCGACCCACGCCGCACAGTCGAGGAAGAGCTGGCCGAGGCCAATGCGGGTGGCGAAGACGCCGAACAACACGAAGTGGAAGACGTAGGTGGCGACGACGCCGAGCGCGATGCCGTAGATGCCCTGCGTCGTCAGATAAAGGTGATCGATGAGCTGGGAGACGGACGCGCCGGGGTGCACCAGAATGCTCGGCATGTACCGCCCCAACAGCGCGTAGGCCATGAAGACGACGGCGATGATGGGCAGCGGGATGCCGACGGAGCGGCGCGTCGCCTCCAGCAGAAGCAGGATGAGGATAAGGCCGAACACCACGTCGAGCGCCGTGGGATTGCCGACGCGGAAGGCAAGGTCGTCGAGCGGGATCATAGGCACGTGCATGACGACGACGACCGCAGCGATCGCCAGCAGCCAGTCGAAAAGGGGTATGCCGAGCGGCCGCAGGAGGCTGGACCGCGCGGGCTGGTCGTAGCTTTTCTTCACCAGCGGGAAGACGAGGAAGATCAGCGCCAGCACCATCGACAGGTGGATGCCCCGGTGCAGCATTTCCTGCAGCAGGCCGAAACCGGCGGTGTAGTAGTGAAACAGTGACAGCGCCACCAGGAGGAAGCCGACCAGCCAGCCCGCGACACGGGTCAGTGGCCGGAAGCGGATTTCGGAGTCGAATTTCTCCTCCAGTTCGCGAGCGCTCTCCTCATCGAACTCCATTGCGGAAAGCTTGATCTTGTCGTCATCGCTCATGGCCGGTTCCGTGTCCTGAATTTCCAGACAAAAGAGGCGGAAAGCATCCCTTCCGCCTCGTTGTTGTCAGCCGGTCCAAATGCCTCTTATTTCAGGGTGCCGACTTCCTTGTAGAATTTCTCTGCGCCGGGATGAAACGGAATGCCAGCGCTGGTAACCGCGTTCTGGAGCGTGATCAGCTTGCCCTTGGCGTGGCCTGCCTGCAGGGCCTTTTGGGTTTCGTCGCTGTAAAGCGACTTGACGATCTTGTAGACGAGGTCGTCGGTCTGCTTGGCGCTGGTCACCCATTGAGCGGCGACGGAAATGGTCTTGGTTTCGCCGACATTTTTGTAGGTGCCTTCCGGCACGGTATCGGTGGAGAAGAACTTCTGCTCGGACAGCAGCTTGTCGGCCTCGGGGCCGGTGATCGGCACCAGCGTGATGTTGTTGGTGGTGGCAAGCTCAACGATTGCGCCGGTCGGATAACCACCGACGAAGAAATAAGCGTCCATGGCGCCATCCTGCAGCCGCTCTCCGGCCGGGCCAGGCTTGAGATATTCGGGCTGCACGTCCTTTTCAGCCAGACCGTAAGCGCCAAGCACAAGTCGCGCATCGACGATGGTGCCGGAGCCCGGCTCGTCAAGAGAGACGCGTTTGCCCTTGAGATCCGCCACCGACTTAATGCCGGCGTCGGCACGCGCGACCAAATGGATCGTCTCGGGATAAAGCGTCGCGATGAGGCGCAGGTCGTCAACCTTGGGCTTGCCCTCATAGAGGCCGGTGCCCGAATGCGCCCAGTAGGCGACGTCGGATTGCGTGAAGCCCGATTCGGACGCGCCCGACTGGATGGCGCTGATGTTGGCCACCGAACCGTTGGAGGACGTGGCGGTGGCGACCAAGCCTTCGACGCCGGCCGCCCCGGTTGCCGAGATGGCGTTGGCGATCAGGCCGCCCACCGGATAGTAGGTACCGGACGTTCCGCCCGTGCCGATGCGGAAAAACGCCTGCTGCGCGCGTGCCGGCGAAAATCCGGCCGCAGCCAAAGCCAGAGCGCCCGCGCCTATGGAAAAGGTGCGGCGGTTGATCGAAATAGTCATGCTACCTCCCAGTCTAAAAACCGGCAGGATGTTGCAGCGGCCAAGGTGTTGTCAACCTGTACACGCTTTTTGAGAGCGGATCGGTCCTCGCGGGCTGGCCGTGGCGCATCCTCAATAGGTGCAAATTTTGAAGAAGCACCAAAATTCGATCTGAGCCTTTATCATTGGTTGAACGGCAGTAGTTCGCATCCTTGCGCCAAAGCTGCCTGTCTGAATTCGGCCCAAAAGCAGCCATTCACCTCAACCCGCCCCTATCTCTCCTCCACAATCCTCAAATAAACCGCCGTCACGAACAGCACGATCAGCCCGACAAGATCCGCCTTGCCCCTTCCGGCATCTGCAGGATCGTCAGCACGGTCAGGATCAGGGCGCCGAGGATGGTGCCGGTGTAGACACCGCGGCCGCCGAAGATCGAGGTGCCGCCAATGACGGCGGCCACCCCGGCGCCTTCTGCCGGAAGGCGCGGCAGGCTATGGATACTTGGTCGGCGGTACGGCAGGGTTCAAATCGCCCTGCAGTTCCTTCGGCAGCGGCAGGCTTGAGCATTGCAGGTGCACTTCGCGGGCGAACAGCTTTCGTTGCTTCTGCTCATGCTCCTTGATGGCTGCGACGAGCCCCATCGAGTATGGACCAAGCAGGACGCCGAAACCCCATCCCGGATGCTCTTTCTCGCGAGCCTCGTAATCCGAAGCCGCCCTGCGGGCCTGCTGGCATGCCGGGGAGGCCCATTTCTGGTCCTGCTGCGAAAGCGACGCCTCATAGTCGACCGGGGAGGTCGCGCACCCAGCCACTGCCGCAGTCAATGCGAGGCAGATTGCGTTTCTCATCCGAAGCCTCTCCTAAGCCTTGTGAAGGGCCTGCATAGACCTGTTCATCCCACAAGGCGATAGCTGCGGTCAGGCG
>NZ_RZRA01000515.1:0-3996 GCF_003998945.1 Mesorhizobium sp. M7A.F.Ca.CA.003.01.2.1
CGACAATGTCGCCGGCCGACAGCGCCGAGGCCTCGGCAATGAAATCCGAGGGACGTTTCTTGCGTTTCGAGCGCCGGATCAGCCGGTCGCCCAAAATGTCCTGTTCGGCGACGACGACCAGTTTTTCGGTCTCGAAGCCGGATTCGAGCGGCAGCACGGCCAGGGCCGCCTGCCCCGGCTCGAGCTTTTCGGCTTCCGCCAGCGTCACGACCTGCTTGAGGTTGCCGAGATGGTGTTCGGCGAGGATCTGGCCAAGCCGGTCGAGCGAGCCTTCGGTCCAGCCGGCGATGACGACGCGGCGGCGCGCCGCGCGCTCATCGGCGATGTGTTTGACGACGACATCGAACACGTTGGCGTTCGGATCGGCGCGCTCCTCGACGAAGCTGCGGCCGTGGCGCGAACCGGCGTGATAGACCTTCTTGGCGCCAATGTCGGGCGCGTCGAATGGCGTAAAGTCGATCGCTTCGCGCGGCCCGAGCGAGGTGATCAGGTTTTCCGGGGAGAGATAGAGCAGGTCCGGCGCGACTGGCTTATAGGGCACCGCATCCTTCAGCGCGCCATCGGCCTGCTTCCTGCGCGCCTCGTAGTGATCGAGGATCAGCGTGTGGCGCTCGGCCAGCGCCTCATGCGCCAGATGGTCGAAGATGACGGGCGTGTCAGGCAGATAGTCGAACACCGTCTCCAGCCGTTCGTAAAAGAACGGCAGCCAGTGCTCCATGCCAGCGAAGCGACGCCCTTCGCTGACCGCCGCATAGAGCCCGTCGTCGCGCTGCGGTGCGCCGAAGGCTTCGATATAGGAGCGGCGGAAGCGGCTGATGGTTTCCGGCGTCAGCGCCACTTCGCTCATCGCTTGCAGCGCCATCGACTTGCGTTGACCGGTGGTGCGCTGCGTGGCGGCGTCGAACACACGGATCGATTCCAGCGTGTCGCCGAAGAAATCGAGCCTGAGCGCCTCGGTCCAGCCGGGGGCGAACAGGTCGAGAATGCCGCCGCGCACCGCGAACTCGCCGATGCCGCGCACTGTCGGCACACGCTCGAAACCGGACGTTTCCAGCCGCGAGACCAGTGCGTTCATGTCGATCTGGTTGCCGGGCCTGGCATGAAAAGTCTGCGCCTCGACCAACTCGGACGGCGGAATGCGCTGCAGCAGCGCATTGGCGGTGGTGAGGATGACGGCGCGGTGCGGCTTCTTCGCCAGAGCGATCATGGCGGTCAGCGCATCGAGGCGCTTGGCGGCCGCATCGGAGCCGGGCGAGACGCGGTCGTAGGGCAAGCAATCCCAGGCCGGCAGTTCCAGCACCGGCAGGCCGGGGGCCGCGAAGGACAATGCCTCGATGATCGCCGGCAGGCGCTGACCGTCGCGCGCGACGAACAGAACCGGCTTGTCGGGCGCGATCTCGAGCGCCGCCTGCACCAGCGCAAAGGCTTCGTAGCCGTCGGCGACGCCATCGACGATGAACTGACCGGCGCGGCCTTTCGGCAGACCGATGGTGGGAATGAGGCTCATGAAATCACGGTCTTGTTTCATCGCAATTCCGAACGGAAAACCGCTTCGTTACTTTTCCTGGAATTGCTTGTGTTCAGAATGTCAGAGAGCGGCGGAAAGCCAGGATCTTTCGCAGGACGGCACAATCGATATCGGCCGGAACCGGGCGTTCGCCGGTGACCATGGGCAGGAATTCGGTATCGGGAATGTCGAGGAGCCTCTCATATTGGTCGATTTCCTCGTTGGTCAAGACGCCGATCTCAGCGTCGGCGAAAGTGCCGAGGATCAGGTCCATCTCGCGCATGCCGCGATGCCAGGAGCGAAACAGAAGCTTGCGGCGGCGCACGTCCAGCCCCTCGCTTGATCTCGTCGTTCCGGTCATCGTACCGCATCCTTGCTTGCTGCGGCGCATATAGCGTGGATAGAAGGGGCTGTCAGCCTTGCGCTGCCGCCGTCGCAACATAAGCTGACATCATGCGCCCGACCATCCTCGATCCCTTGTTTGTCCCGATTACGTCGCTTGCAGGCGTCGGACCGAAAGTCGGCGCGCTGATCGAGAAGGTTGTTCCGGCCGATCTCGGCGACCGCGCGGCGCGTGCCGGCGATCTTCTGTTCGTGCTGCCGCACACCGTCATCGACCGGCGCAGTCGGCCTGGTATCGCGGGATCCGCGGAAGGCCAGATCGTCACGCTCGATGTGCGCATCGACCGCCACCAGCCGCCACCGCGTGGCAACAGGTCGGTGCCCTACCGGGTCTTCGCCCATGACGATACCGGAGAGATCGCGCTGACCTTCTTCCATGCTCACGCCTCCTATCTCGAAAAGGCGATGCCCGAGGGCGAGCATGTCGTGGTCTCGGGCCGCATGGAATGGTTCAACGGCCGCCCGAGCATGGTCCACCCCGACCATATTGCGCTGGCCAGCGAAGCGGAAAACCTGCCGCTGGTCGAACCGGTCTATCCTCTGACAGCCGGGCTCTCGGGCAAGGTGCTGCGCCGGGCGATCGGCCAGGCGCTGACGCGCGTGCCTGAATTTCCCGAATGGCAGGACGGCGCCTTCATGCGGCGGCACACCTTTGCGGCCTTTGGCGATGCGCTTGCCCGCATCCACAATCCGGCCGACCCGATTGACGTCTCCATCGATGGTGCCGCCTGGCGGCGGCTCGCCTATGACGAGTTGCTGGCGGGCCAGGTCTCGCTGGCGCTGGTGCGAGCGAAAGTCCGCAGGCTGTCCGGGCGACCCCTGGTCGGCGACGGCCGCATCGTCGAAAAACTGCGGGCCGCACTGTCCTATTCGCTGACATCAAGCCAGGAGTTTGCGCTGGCCGAAATCAATGCCGACCTCGCCGACCCAGAGCGCATGCTGCGGCTTCTGCAGGGCGATGTCGGTTCCGGCAAGACTGTCGTCGCGCTGCTGGCCATGGCGCGTGCCGTCGAGGCCGGCGGCCAGGCAGCCTTGATGGCACCGACCGAAATCCTGGCGCGCCAGCATCTTGCGACCATCACGCCGCTTGCCGCCAAGGTAGGGCTTCGCATCGCCATCCTCACCGGTCGCGAGAAGGGCCGCGAACGCGCGGATACGCTGGTCGGCCTGGCAACCGGCGAGATCGACATCGTCGTCGGCACCCACGCGCTGTTCCAGGAGACCGTCACCTTCAAAGACCTCGTCTTCGCCGTCATCGACGAGCAGCATCGTTTCGGCGTCCATCAGCGGCTTGCCATCACCGCCAAGGGCGACGCGCCAGACATGTTGGTGATGACGGCCACTCCTATCCCGCGCACCCTGGTGCTGACCGCTTTCGGTGACATGGACGTGTCGAAACTGACGGAAAAACCGGCCGGCCGCCAGCCGATCCGTACCGTTACGCTGCCGCTCGAGCGGCTCGACGAACTGGTCGCCCGCATGGTGGACGCCGTCGCCGGCGGCCAGAAGATCTACTGGATCTGTCCGCTGGTCGAGGAATCCGAAGAGATCAAACTGATGTCGGCCGAAGACCGCTTCGCCTCGCTGAAACCATTGTTCGGCGATCGCATCGGTCTCGTTCACGGCCGCATGAAGGGTGCCGAGAAGGACGAGGCGATGCGCGCCTTCAAGCAGGGCGAGACACGCATCCTGATCGCCACCACCGTCATCGAGGTCGGCGTCGATGTGCCGGACGCCACCGTCATGGTCATCGAGCATGCAGAGCGCTTCGGCCTGGCCCAGTTGCACCAGCTGCGCGGCCGGGTCGGACGCGGTGACAAGCCCTCCTCATGCGTGCTGCTCTACAAGGACCCGCTCGGCGAGACCGCAAAACGCCGGCTGTCGGTGATGCGCGAGACCGAGGATGGGTTCCTGATCGCCGAGGAGGACCTGAAGCTGCGCGGCGAAGGCGAATTGCTGGGCACCCGCCAGTCGGGCACGCCGGGCTTCCAGGTGGCTCGCATCGAGGCGCATGCCGACCTTCTGGAGGCCGCCCGCGACGATGCCAGGCTGATCCTGTCACGCGATCCGGAGCTGCAATCGCAGCG
>NZ_RZRA01000516.1:0-3994 GCF_003998945.1 Mesorhizobium sp. M7A.F.Ca.CA.003.01.2.1
GATGGGCATCGCCCGCACCTTCCAGGGCTCTCGCCTGTTCGGCAGCCTCAGCGTCGCGCAGAACGTGCTGACGGCGGCGCAGTTGCGCCATCCTGTCGGCGCCGCCGATACCGTGCTGCGCGGTCGGCGTTATCGCGAGCGGGTGGCCGCGACCCGGCAGAAGGCCGACGAACTCCTCGACCTCATGGGCCTGACAGATCAGGCCGGCAGGGTCGCCGCGGATCTTCCCTACGGCGATCAGCGGCGGCTGGAGATTGCGCGTGCGTTGGCGACCGGCCCGCAACTGCTGTTGCTCGATGAGCCCGCTGCCGGTCTTGATTCCAACGAGACCAAGGTGTTGGCAGCGCTGATCCGGACGATCCGTGACCGCTATGGCGTAACGGTGGTCGTTGTCGAGCACGACATGGACCTGATCATGGCGCTGTGCGAACGCATCCAGGTGCTGGCGACTGGCGAGGTGATCTGCGTCGGAACACCGGAGCAGGTACGCGAACACCCGAAAGTGCGGGAGGCGTATCTTGGCCACGCCTAGCCCCGTTCTGCTCAGTGTCGAGAACCTCGAGGTCAATTTCGGCGCGGTGCGTGCGCTGAAGGGCATTTCGCTCGACGTCCATGCCGGCGAGGTGGTGGCGTTGGTGGGCGCCAACGGCGCCGGCAAGAGCACGACCTTGCGCACCATTTCCGGCCTGTCGCGGCCGCGCGGCGGCAGGATCATCTTCGATGGCAAGCCGATTGGAGGTGTCGCTCCGTCGCGCATCGTAAGTCTGGGCATCGCGCAGAGCCCGGAGGGCAGGCGCCTGTTCGGCGGCCTGACGGTGGCTGACAATCTGCGGCTCGGCGCCTGCACCCGCACCGACAAGGATGCCATCCTCAGAGACAGCGAGCGCATGTTCATGCTGTTCCCGATTCTCAAGCAGCGGCTGAAGCAACTGGCCGGCACGCTGTCGGGCGGCGAACAGCAGCAGCTTGCTTTGGCGCGCGCGCTGATGGCGGCGCCGCGCCTGCTGCTGCTCGACGAGCCTTCGCTCGGCGTTGCGCCGCTGCTGGTCCGCCATATCTTCAGCGCGCTTGCCGAACTGAAGCGCCAGGGCATGACGATGCTGCTGGTGGAACAGAACATCACGCTCGCGCTGGACCTCGCCGACCGTGCCTATGTGCTGCGCACGGGCCAGGTGGCGCTGTCTGGCCGGTCCGCGGAACTGCGCGACAGCGAACGCGTGGCGCAGGCATATCTCGGGGCGGCAACATGACCCAGCTGGACTATATCCTGCAGCAGATCGTCAATGCGGTGAGCCTCGGCAGCCTCTACGCACTGGTGGCGGTCGGTCTGTCGATCGTCTTCGGCGTCCTCAAGCTCACCAATTTCGCGCATGGCGACGTCATGATGGTAGGTGCCTTCGGGGTTGCCTTGCTGGTCGGCATCGGCGTTCCGTTCCCGGTCGCCGTGATCTGCGGCATCGCCGCAGCCGCCGCCGCCGGCTTCCTCATCGAACGCATCGCCTACCGCCCGATCCGCGACGCGCCCGACGTTGCGCGACTGCTGACCAGCCTCGCCGTCACCTACATCATCGAGAATGTCGGCATCCTGGTGTTCACCTCCTCGCCGCGCAATTTTCCACTCCCCGATATTCTCAACACCTCCTGGGAAATGTCGAACGGCGCCATCACCTTCACCAGCATCAATCTCCTGACCATCGCGCTGACCTTCGTGTCGCTGCTGCTCCTCGGCTGGTTTATCACGCGCACCACGACTGGGCTCGGCATGCGCGCCGCAGCCGAGGACATGTCGGCGGCACACCTTGTCGGTCTGAACGTCAACCGGCTGATCATCGTCGCCTTCATCGTCGCATCCGCCTATGCCGGCCTCGCCGGCATTTTGTGGGCGGCACAGGCCGGCGTGGTGCAGCCGCAGATGGGCTTCACGCCGCTCCTGAAGGCTTTCGTGGCGGCAATCATCGGCGGCTTCGGGTCGATCGCGGGCGCCCTGGTCGGCGGCTACATATTGGGCGCGCTGGAGATATTCATCGTCGCATTCCTGCCGAGCAGCGTCTCGTCCTATCGCGACGCAATCGTCTTCGCCGTGCTGATCGCCTTTCTCCTGGTGCGCCCGGGCGGGCTGCTCCAGCCAAACCGGGAGATAAAGCTGTGAGCCGGGAAGCGCGGATCACACTCCTCGTCCTCGTCGCCGTGGTGGCGGGGGCAGCTGTCGCATTCGGTGCGCCGCACGTGCTGAGCGACTATTTCGTCCGGATTATCCTGCTGATCGCGCTGAATGCAATCCTGGTGCTGGCGCTGTCGCTGAGCAACGGTTTTACGGGCGTGTTTTCGCTCGGCCATGTCGGCTTCATCGGCGCCGGCGCGTATATTTCGGGAATCCTGTCGATCCCGGTGCAGCAGAAGATGGCATTGCTGCCGCATCTGCCGGGGTTTCTGCATGCTTTCAGCCTCCCCTTCCTGCCGGCGACGCTGGTGGCAGGTCTTCTGACGGCATTGCTTGCGGTGGTCGTCGGTTATCCCTTGATGCGCCTGTCGGGCTATTTCGTTTCGGTGGCGACGATGGGATTCTTGATTATCGTCAACGTGGTGCTGATCAATGCGTCGGATTTCACCCGAGGTGCCCGCACGTTTACCGGCGTGCCGCTGGAGACGACGTTGCCCTGGGTGATGGGTTGGCTCGCCATCACGGTGTTCGTTCTGGCGCGCCTGGTTTATTCGCCTTTCGGGCGCGCCATGAAGGCGGTGCGCGACGACACGATCGCGGCCAGCGCTGTCGGAATCGGCGTGCTGCGGACCAGACTGATCGCCTTCGTCATCGGCGCGTTCTTCTCAGGCGTCGGCGGGTCGCTCTATGCGCATTATCTCGGCTCGTTTTCGCCGAACACTTTCTACTTCGCGCTGACGATGAGTCTGATCACAATGCTGGTGCTGGGCGGCATGGGCTCCCTGACCGGCGCGGTGGTCGGCGTCATCTGCGTTTCGCTGTTGTCGGAGATCCTGCGCTCGGTCGAACGCGGCTTCACGATCGGCGATTTCGCGGTGCCGGCCCTGTTTGGCGCCAGCCAGATCGTGCTCGGCTTCATCTTCATTCTAGTCATGATCTTCCGGCCGAAGGGGATCATGGGGGACCGGGAACTTATGTTCGGATCAACCCAAAGATCGGCAACGGTGAACCAGACAGAGGAACGAAAACGATGATCAAACTCACTCGACGCGGTACCATCGGCCTGGGACTGGGCGCATTCTTCGCGCTTGCCTCGGCCAGCACGGCACTTGCTGCCGACACCATCAAGATCGGCTATCCGGCAAACCTGACCGGCATCCAGGCCTCGCTCGACGGTCCGATGCTGAATGGCGCCAAGCTGGCAGCGAGCGAAATCAACGCCGCCGGCGGCGTGCTCGGCCAGCAGATAGAACTGGTGATCTACGATTCCAAGAGCGATTCGACGACGATCTCGACCGTCGCCAGCCAGTTGATCGACAGCGACAAGGTCGTCGGCATCATCGGCTTCGCCGATTCCGACTCGGTGCTGGCCATCGGACCGCAGGTCCAGACGGCGCAGATACCGTTCATAACGCCAGGCGCGACCTCGCCGAAATTGCCTAGCCAGCTCGGCAACGAGATCTTCCTCGCCGCCTTCGGCGACAACGTTCAGGCTGCGGTTGGCGCGGAATTTGCGCTGAACAAGCTGAACGGCAAAACCGCCTACCTGCTGACCGACATCGGCACTGAATACACAACGCTGCTGTCGGACTACTTCGTCACCGCCTACGAGCATGGCGGGGGCAAGATTTTGGAGCGCGACACCTACAAGATCGGCGACAAGACCTTTACCGCGCAGATCGCCAAACTGAAGGCGCTGTCGCCGCAGCCAGACTTCGTCTATGCCTCGTCGAATGCCGAGGAAATCGGCCTGATCTTGAAGCAGATGCGCCAGGCCGGCATCAACCTGCCGGTGGTCGCCGCCGACCTGGATCAGCAAGGGCGTGTCGTAGC
>NZ_RZRA01000517.1:0-3994 GCF_003998945.1 Mesorhizobium sp. M7A.F.Ca.CA.003.01.2.1
GGCCGAGACCGAGCGCGACGCGATCGGCGAAATGGGCGAGCTCGCGCACATTGCCCGGCCAGTCATGCGACTGGAGATGATCGCTGACGGCTGCATTCACTTTGGCGACAGGCCGGCCAAACCGTTCGGCCGCCTTGCCGAGGAAATGCCCGAACAGCATCGGGATATCGCCGCGGCGTTCACGTAGCGGCGGAATGCGCAGCGTCACCACGTTGAGGCGAAAATACAGATCCTCGCGAAAATCGCCGCGCTGGTCCGGCCGCCCGAGATCGACCTTGGTCGCTGCGACGACCCTGAGATCGATGCGCCGTATCTCGTTCGAGCCAAGCGGCGTGAGGCTGCGCGTTTCGAGCACGCGCAGCAGCTTGACCTGGAGCGCAGGCGGCATGGATTCGATCTCGTCGAGAAACAGCGTGCCGCCGCTCGAATGCTCGATGCTGCCAATCCGCCGCCGCTGCGCGCCGGTGAACGCGCCAGCCTCGTGGCCGAACAACTCGCTCTCTATGACCGTCTCCGGCAGAGCGCCGCAATTCAGCGCGACGAAGGGTTTTGCGCGCCGCCGCCCCCATCGGTGCAGGAGGTCCGCCACCACTTCCTTGCCGGTTCCCGTTTCTCCCTCGACCAGCACATCGACATCCATGTCGGCGATCTGGCGCAAGGTCTCGCGCAACCGCTTGATGGCAGGCGCCTCGCCGATCAGCGGCAGGCCGTCGGCGGCCAATGCCGCGGCTTCGCGCAGCCGCCGGTTTTCCATCACCAGCCGCCGCTTCTCACTCGCCCGTTTCAGCGCCTCGACAAGGCGTTCTCCGGCATAGGGTTTCGGAATGAAATCGTAAACGCCGTCCTTGAGCGCGGCCACAGCGAGATCGACGTCGCCATGCCCGGTAACCAGGATCACCGGTATATCCGCGTCGATCGCTTTGATGCGATCGAACAGCTGCAGACCATTCATGCCTGGCATGCGGATATCGCTGACGACGACGCCCTCGAAATTCCTGTCGACGACGGCAAGTGCTGCCTCGGCGGCGTCGAGTGCGACCACCGTGAAGCCGGCAAGCTCGAGCAATTGCGTGGTGGCGTGAAGGAGGTCCGCATCGTCGTCGACGAGCGCGACCAGCCCTGATCCGTCTGTCATTCAATTCGCCTCAAATCGATGGTGAAGGATGCGCCGCTGCCATTGCCGGGATCGAGCCGCAGCGTGCCGCCCAATTCCTGGGCGATCTCCTGCGAGATCACCAGCCCCAGGCCAAGCCCCTTCTCCTTGGTGGTCTGGAACGGCATGAACAGATTGCCGGCCGCCTCCGGACCAAGGCCGGGTCCATTGTCGCGCACCGAAATCAGCACTCGATCACCGCGCTCGGCGAGTTCGATCTCGATGCGCGGATCGGGCTGGTCCTTCATCGCGTCCAATGCATTTTGCAAAAGATTGACCAGGATCTGCTCCAGCCGGATGCGGCTCGCCATGACCACCGGCGAGGCATTGCCGCGCGGCCTGACGATGGTGACGCCGGAATCGCGTATGCGGCCTGACAGCAGCGACAGCGCGCCGTCGATCGCCTCGCGCACCGGCAGCGGCGAAGCGGCGACGCCCGGCCGGCGGGCGAAAGTGCGCAAGGTGCCGGTGATCGCGCCGATGCGTTCGGTCATCGAAACGATCGATGTCAGATTGCCGCTGGCCGATCCGGTCTTGCCGCTGTCCAGAAAACGACCTGCATTCTCCGCATAGGTGCGGATGGCGGCGACCGGCTGGTTGATCTCATGCGCCACGCCGGCGGCGATCTGGCCGAGGATGGAAAGCCGGTTGGCCTGGGCGAGATCGTCGCGCAGTCGGCGGACCTTGGCTTCGGCATTCTCGCGCTCGGCGATTTCGCCGGCAAGTGCGGTGTTGGAGCGCGTCAGCTCGGCCGTTCGCGTGCTGACCCGGCTTTCGAGCTCGGCATTCATGCGCGCCAGCGCTTCCTGCCGCAGCCTGCGCGTTCGCCGGCGCCGGGTCAGCACGTAGGCAATCAAGCCTAGAAGCAGCAAGCCCAGGAGCGTGGTCAGGCGCGCCGTATTGGCGGCCGAGGAGAGAGCAGCGTCGGCGGGCGTCAGCAGCCACAGACGCCAGCCTGGGACTGCACCGGGCAAATCCTGCACCACCTCGACGAACTGGCGTGGTTTTCCGGCGTTGTCGATCGTCGCCAGGCCATCGCCGGCGCCGCGTCTGAACGGCAGCGGCTCGAAGGCAGCATCGGCCAATTGCAGTTGCTCATGGGCGGCGGCCACGTCCTCGGCCGACAGTGGTGCCAGCGCACGAAACCGCCAGTCGGGCTGGCTGGTGGCCAGCACGACGCCTCGTTCATCGGTGACAAAGACAAGGAAACCGCTGGAACGCCAATTTGCCTCGACGCCGTCGAGCTCGACCTTCAACACCGCAACGCCAAGCGGCTTGCCGTTATCGTCGACGCGGCTCGAAAGGTAGAGTCCCGGCCGTCCGCTGATCGTGCCGAGGCCATATTGGCTGGCAGCACCTTTCGCCATCGCCTCCTGAAAATAGTGCCGGAAATTATAGTCGATGCCGACAAAGCTGGTCGGTTCGCCGGCATTGCTGGCTGATATGGCGATGCCTGCCGTATCGATGACATAGATGGCGGAGGCCGAGGCATCGCCGGCAATCGCCTTGAGCTTGTCGTTGAGGGCCGCTTCTTGCATCTTCCCGGCCCGGCGCAGCGCGCCCCGCACAGCATCGTCGCGGGCCAGCACCAAGGGAACCAGGCGCTGCTTTTCGATTTCGCCGGTCAGCGTTCCCGCCGCCAGCGGCAGAGCGGCAAGTGCTGTGTCGCGCAGATTGTCGGCCGCCTGGCCGGAGGCGATGCGCCCGGCGATGGCGATCGCGCCAGCCAGGACGGCAAGGGCTGCGACCACGGCAAGCCAGCGGCCGTCGCGCAGCCGGGCCACCGCCTCGCGCAGCAACTCACGGCCGGCAAACCCTTGGGATTCGCTATCGGTGCCTGCCTGCGGCGTCTGCCCTCTCCCTTTTCTTCGCGGCTTTCCGGTCAGTGTAATGCGAAAATCCGCCCAGGCAAACGCCACTTGTGCGGAAATCCGCACAAGTATTGTCCGCGCGACCTCTGACAAAGGCGGAAATCCGCGATTCCGGCCTTTCCCCGATCTGGCACGACGCTTGCAAAACTGTTTTCAGCGGCGTGCGACCGGAGCGCCGCGATGGGAGAAGTCACGCAGGCGATCCGTTTTCGCCCATCCGGCCAGGGAGAGTTCGATGCACATCGCAGACCAATCAGGCGCGCTTGCCGCGCAGCGCAAACCTTTCTATGCCCAACTCTACGTGCAGGTGCTCGTCGCGATCACCGTCGGCATCCTGCTCGGCCATTTCTATCCGTCGGTCGGCGAGAGCATGAAGCCGCTCGGCGACGCCTTCATCAAGCTGGTCAAGATGATCATCGCCCCGGTCATCTTCCTGACCGTGACAACGGGCATTGCCGGCATGAGCGACCTGCAGAAGGTCGGGCGTGTTGCCGGCAAGGCGATGCTCTATTTCCTCACCTTTTCGACGTTGGCGCTGATCATCGGCCTTGTCGTCGCCAATGTCGTGCAGCCGGGCGCCGGCTTCAACATCGACCCGGCGACGCTCGACGCCTCGACCGTCAACACCTACGCCGCCAAGGCGCACGATCAGTCGGTCACCGGGTTCCTGATGAACATCATCCCGTCGACCATCGTCGGCGCCTTCGCCGACGGCGACATCCTGCAGGTGCTGTTCTTCTCGGTGCTGTTCGGCATCGCGCTGGCGCTGGTCGGCGACAAGGGCATGCCCGTGCTCAACTTCCTGCAGGCACTGACGACGCCGATCTTCAAGCTGGTCAGCGTGCTGATGAAGGCCGCCCCCATCGGTGCCTTCGGCGCCATGGCCTTCACCATCGGCAAATACGGCATCGGCGCGGTCATCAATCTCGCCATGCTGGTCGGCACCTTTTACGTGACGTCGTTCCTGTTC
>NZ_RZRA01000518.1:0-3994 GCF_003998945.1 Mesorhizobium sp. M7A.F.Ca.CA.003.01.2.1
CTCTACAACAGCATCTGGAACCACCTGACCGGCAAACCGTCGGGCTACGGCATCAGGGATGTTGATCTTTTCTACTTCGATGACAGCGACCTGTCCTATGAGGCCGAGGACGCGGTGATCCGCCGGGCGGAGAAGCATTTCGAGGGGCTGGCGTTGCCGGTCGAGGTGCGCAACCAGGCGCGGGTGCATCTGTGGTATCCGCAGAAGTTCGGACGGCCGTGCCCGCGCTATTCGAGCGCCAGCGAATCCGTCAGCCATTTTGCCTCGAAGACGCACGCCGTCGGGGTTCGATACGACGCTGACGGGCAGCTCGAGATCGTGGCACCGTTTGGTCTTGACGACATTTTCTCGTTTCGCATCACGCCGAACCGGGTGATGGACAATCAGCGCACGCATGAGGCGAAGGGTAAGCGTGCAAGGGAGAACTGGCCGGAGATTAGTGTCGAGCCTTGGTAAAAATGTCGGCAGGGCAGAGGGGGGCGCTTCACGTCAGCGTCCCCATCTTCTGCACCGCGCTGCGTACGAAAAAGGGGCGCGCGGCGCCCCTTCCGATTACTCACCAGTTTTCAACCATTCACCAGCGTCAGCTCCTTCTCCGCATAGCGCCTACCGACCACCTTGTCGGGCGACAGCGCGTCACCAATCGCCTGCACCTCGACCGCGCTCAGCGCGATCCCGGCAGCCGCCGCATTCTGCTCCAGATGGCGTATCCTTCTTGCGCCGGGGATCGGCACGATGAAATCGCCCTGGTGCAGCACCCAGGCCAGCGCCAGTTGGGCCGAAGTTACCCCCTTTTCAGCTGCCAGCTTTTCCAGCGTCGCGATGACAGCGGCGTTGGCGGCCATGGCATCGGCCTGGAAGCGCGGCAGGCCGCGGCGCCAGTCGTCATCGCTCAAGGCCTCTGGCTTGGCGATCGTGCCGGTCAGCAAGCCCCGGCCGAGCGGGCTGTAGGGAACAAAACCGATGCCGAGCTCGCGGCAGACGGCGAACACCTCGTCTTCCGGGTCGCGGCTCCACAGCGAATATTCGCTCTGCACGGCGGCAATTGGATGCACGGCATGGGCCCGGCGGATGGTCGCCGCACTCGCCTCCGACAGGCCGAGCGCGCGCACCTTGCCCTCGCGCACCAGCTCGGCCATGGCACCGACCGTGTCCTCGATCGGCACGTTGGGGTCGACACGGTGCTGGTAGTAGAGGTCGATCACATCCGTGCCGAGCCGCTTCAGCGACGCCTCGGCGACCGCCTTGACGTGCTCGGGGCGGCTGTCGACGCCGGCCATGCGGTCGAGGCCTGTACCTTCCTCCAAAATCCTGAAGCCGAATTTTGTCGCGATCGTCACCTTGTCACGCGCGGACTTCAGCGCTTTGCCGAGCAGGATCTCGTTCTCGAACGGGCCATAGACCTCCGCCGTGTCGAAGAAATTGACGCCGATATCGATGGCGCGGTGCAGCGTGGCGATTGCGTCGGCTTCCGCCTGGCCGCCATAGGCGAAGCTCATGCCCATGCAGCCGAGGCCGACGGGATAGACGTTCAATTCAGTTCCTAGCTTGCGGGTTTGCATAACGCGTCTCCTTGTTGCGATGCGGCAGAAATAGCGCCTTGCCTTGTGTTCGATAATCGGCTCTCATTTGCACGGGCTGTTCTAAAAGATAGATCAATGAATCGCGCGCATCTTTCCCAACTGGCCGTGCTGGCAACCGTTGCCCAATGCGGCAGCTTTCGCGGCGCGGCCAGGGAATTGGCCATCGCGCCTTCGGCGGTCAGCCATGCGGTGTCCAGCCTAGAGGCGCGGCTTGGCGTTCGGCTGCTGGCGCGCAGCACACGCAGCGTCGCGCCGACCGAAGAAGGTGCGCAGTTGCTGGAACGGCTGCGACCGGCGCTGTCGGAGATCGATCTGGCGCTGGAGACGGCAATCGAGACACGCGACCGGCCGGCCGGCAATCTGCGCCTGACCGTGCCGCGCACCGCAGCCCATTTGGCGCTGACGCCACGGCTGGGCGCCTTTGCGTCGGCCTATCCCGATATCGTGCTGGAGATCGTCATCGAGGACCGTTTCACCGACGTGGTGGAAGGGGGCTTCGATGCTGGCGTCAGGCTAGGCGAGAGCCTGCAGCGCGACATGATCGCGGTGCGCATCGGGCCGGACCTTCGCGGCGCGGTGGTCGGCGCCCCGGTCTATTTCGAGGTCAACCCCAAGCCGCGTCACCCGCGCGACCTGGCTGACCACCGCTGCATCCGCTTCCGCTTCTCCAGCGGCATCCTCTACCGCTGGGAGTTCGAGAGAGGCCGCGAGGCGATCGAGATGGCGGTGGAGGGACCGCTGATCCTCGACGAGGACCATTTGATCGCCCAGGCGGCGGTCGACGGCGCTGGGCTCGCCTTCGTCTTTGAGGATTATGTCCGCGCGCCGCTCGCCGACGGCAGGCTGATCCGTGTGCTGGAGGACTGGTGCCCCTCCTTCGACGGCTTCTTCGTCTACTATCCGAGCCGCCGGCAGATGCGCCCGGCGCTCCGGGCGTTTGTCGATTTCTTCAAGGTGAGTGGATAGAGCGGGCTCGCCCCTCCCCTTGTGGCCCTCCGGAGGGAGAGGAAGGGAGCCAGGCTCGGCGAACTCGCGCCTTTCATCACCCTCCGGAGGGCCCTGATGGGAGTCCGAAGGACGGGCGAGATCGGCGGCTCGCCCCGGTAGGTCGGCTGAGGGACGGGGTGGGTAGCGCCCTACGAGACCCCCACCCCGCTTCGCAAAATCCGCTTCGCGGCATTTGCTGCGCGACCCTCCCCACAAGGGGGAGGGTGAAGCGCGCTGGAAGAAAGCCGAACCAACATTCGTTCACTCCCCATGCAAACATCGATCACCAACAGCGCCACCCGCTATGGCTGGGGCGCGATCCTTCTCCACTGGCTGATTGCGCTCATTTTCATCGGCCAGTTCGGGCTCGGCTTCGTCATGGTGCGGTTGACCAGCCAGCGCACCGCCTTCGAGCTGATCCAACTGCACAAATCTTTCGGCTTCCTGCTGCTCGGGCTTGTGTTGCTGCGCATCGCCTGGCGCCTTGGCAATGCAACGCCGGCGCTGCCGCGCTCGGTCGGAACCCTGGAGCGTCGGGCAGCACCGTTGGCCCATCTTGCGCTCTACGCGTTTCAGCTTGCCTTGCCCTTGTCCGGCTGGGCGCTGGTGTCGGTCTCGATGCTGGAGATCCCCAGCCTGCCGTTCAACCTGTTCGTCATGCCCAACCTGCCGTTGGCCGAATCGGATGGTGCCGAGAGCTTCTGGGCGGCGGCACATTGGTATCTCGCCTATGCCGGCATGACGCTTGTGACTCTCCACGTCGCGGCGGCGCTGCGGCATCATTTCCAGCTCAGGGATGGCGTGCTCACACGCATGGTCACGCCTTCGTCAGATTCGGAATAGAGCGAGCGGTTCATTCGTTCATGGAGTGAGGGCGCGCAAGAAATGCGCTGCCTCCAACAAGGAACATCCCCATGTACACGCGCATCCTCGGATTTGCGGCGGTCGCCTCTTGCCTGGCCATGCCTGTTTCTGCGGCCGTCGCGCTGGGTGACGCCGCCGGCAGCTATTCGATCAGCCCGGCCAGCTCCAGCATCCGCTTCTCCATCGGCAAGGTCGGCGGCGGCGGCCTCAATGGCACCTTCGCCCGCTTCAAGGGCTCGATCCGCATCGACAACAGCGATGTCGGGCGCTCAGCTGTCAATTTCACCATTTTTCCCGAAAGCGTCGGCACCGGCCAGGGCCGTATCGATGCCTTCCTGCGCTCCGACGCGGTGTTTGATGCCGCCAACAGCCCGGAAATCCAGTTCCGCTCTACCAGCGTGACCCGAACCAGCGACACCACGGCTCTCGTCAGCGGCCGGCTGACGGCGCGCGGCAAGACGTTCCCGGAAAAATTCACGGCCGAGCTCGGCGGTCTCAAGGCCGGCATGATCAAATTCCATGTCACCGGCAAGGTGCTGAGGTCGCGCTACGGCATGGAT
>NZ_RZRA01000519.1:0-3993 GCF_003998945.1 Mesorhizobium sp. M7A.F.Ca.CA.003.01.2.1
GATCTCCCCCGCCGTCTCGCCGCCGGCGCCGACGACGCCCCCGCCATTCTGGCGCCCGACAGGGCAACGCTCAGCCATGGCGGATTGCGCAGCATGATCGCCGACACGGCAAAACAGCTGCATGCGCGCGGCATCGGCCGCGGCGACAGGGTGGCGATCGTGCTGCCGAACGGGCCCGAGATGGCCACCGCCTTCGTCGCCGTGGCGGCCGCCGCCTCTACGGCGCCGCTCAACCCCGCCTACCGGGCCGACGAGCTCGATTTCTACCTGACCGACATCGGCGCCAAGGCGATCCTCGTCGCGGAGGGTGAGACCGGCCCCGCGGTGACGGTGGCCGAACGCCTCGGCATCGGCGTGCTGCGGCTCGTCGTGCAGCCCGGCACACCGGCCGGCAGTTTTGCTATCGAGGGCGCGGCGATCGGACCGAAGGCCGCGCCCGACATGGCGCAAGACAGCGACATTGCGCTGCTGCTGCATACCTCCGGCACGACATCGCGTCCAAAACTGGTGCCGCTCAGCCATGCCAACATCGCGGCCTCGGCAGCTCATATCGGCGGCACGCTTGGCCTGACGGCCGATGACCGTTGCCTCAATATCATGCCGCTGTTCCACATTCACGGCCTGATCGCGGCCGTGCTGTCGTCGCTGGCTGCCGGCGGCAGCATCTACTGCACGCCGGGTTTCAACGCGCTGCGCTTCTTCCAGTGGCTGAGCGAGGCGCAGCCGAGCTGGTACACGGCGGTGCCGACCATGCATCAGGCGATCCTGGCCCGCGCGGCACGCAACACCGAGGCGCTGGCGGCGGCGCGCCTGCGCTTCATCCGCTCGTCCTCGGCGTCGCTGCCGGCGCAGGTAATGACTGAGCTGGAAGCGACCTTCGGCTGCCCAGTGATCGAATCCTACGGGATGACCGAGGCGGCTCACCAGATGGCCTCGAACCGGCTGCCGCCGGGCCAGCGCAAGCCCGGCAGCGTTGGTGCCTCCGCCGGGCCGGAGGTGGCTGTGATGGCGCCCGACGGGCGGCTGCTCGATGCAGGCGAGTCCGGCGAGATCGTCATCCGCGGGCCCAATGTCACGACGGGCTACGAAAAGAACCCGGATGCCAACGCCACGGCTTTCGCGCATGGCTGGTTCCACACCGGCGACCAGGGCGTGCTGGACGGGGACGGCTATCTCAGGGTCACCGGTCGGCTCAAGGAGATCATCAATCGCGGCGGCGAAAAGATCTCGCCACTCGAGGTCGACGATGTGCTGATGGACCATCCGGCGGTGGCACAGGTCGTCACCTTCGCCATGCCGCATGACAAGCTTGGCGAGGAGGTGGCGGCGGCGGTTGTGCTGCGCGAAGGCATCAGCGCCGCTGAGAGCGACATCCGCACCTATGCCGCGACGCGGCTTGCCGACTTCAAAGTGCCGCGCAAGATCCTGATCCTGGACGAGATCCCCAAGGGCGCGACCGGCAAATTGCAGCGCATCGGCCTTGCCGCCAAACTCGGGCTTTGACGATGAAGATCACCATCTTCGGCGCCGGTGCGATCGGCGGCTATCTCGCTGCCAAGCTTGCCGCCGCCGGCCGCACCGATCTCTCGATCGTCGCGCGCGGCGCCCATCTGGAAGCGATCAAGGCAGATGGCCTGCGCCTGATCGAGGATGGCCAGGAGACGTCCGTCCCCGTCCGGGCCGCCGCCAAGGCCGAGGAACTTGGCGTGCAGGATTATGTCGTGCTGGCGCTGAAGGCCCATTCCCTCACCCCGGCGCTCGACCAGATCGCACCGCTGCTTGGGGACCACACATCAGTCGTCACCATGCAGAACGGCGTGCCGTGGTGGTATTTCCACGGCGTCGGCGGGCCGCTCGAAGGCACCAGGCTGAACGCGGTCGATCCCGGCGGCGCGATCTGGCAGCGGATTGGACCGGACCGCGTCATCGGCTCGGTCGTCTATCCCGCGGTCGAGGTCGATGCGCCGGGGCTCATCCGCCATGTCGAGGGCAAACGCTTCTCGCTCGGCGAACCCTCGGGCGAGCGCAGCGAACGGGTCACGCTTCTGGCCGAGGAGATGGTCAAGGGCGGCTTGCAGGCGCCGGTGCGCGAAGACATCCGCAGCGAGATCTGGGTAAAACTGTGGGGCAATCTTTCGTTCAACCCGATCTCGGCGCTGACCGGCAGCACGCTTGCCGCGATCGTTGCCGACGAGGGCACCCGCACGCTCGCCCGCACCATGATGCTGGAGGCGCAGGCGATCGGCGAAAGCCTCGGCGTGCGTTTTCCCATCGCGGTCGACCGGCGCATCAAGGGCGCCGGCGATGTCGGCGAGCACAAGACCTCGATGCTGCAGGACCTGGAGCGTGGCCGGCCGATGGAGATCGACGCGCTGGTGAGCGCGGTGCAGGAACTTGGCAGGCTAACGGACAAGCCGACCCCGACCATCGATGCCGTGCTGGCGCTGGTGCGGCGGCTGGCGGTGGAACGCGGGTGTTATGGATAATGGGCTCGGGGTTGATCAGCACCGTGGCGAGGGCGCGACGATCCAGGCCTTGAAGCGCCTTGGCCTCATCTCCCAGCTTGACCAGGGTTAGCAGCATGCTGAACGCCATTCACCACGTCGCGCTCATCTGCACCGACTACGACCGGTCGCGACGGTTCTACGTCGAACTCCTCGGCCTCGATCTGATCCGGGAGGTTTATCGGGAGGAGCGGCAGTCATGGAAGGCGGATCTGCGGATCGGGTCGGCCCAACTGGAATTGTTCTCCTTCCCTGCACCGGCGACGCGGCCGTCCCACCCAGAGGCTACAGGCCTGAGACATCTGGCATTCGCGGTGGCTAATCTTGATCCCGTGATTATCCGCCTGGAAGCCGCAGGCGTTGCCGTCGAGCCAATCCGGATCGATCCATACACAGACCAACGGTTTACCTTTTTCAGGGACCCGGATGGATTGCCGCTGGAACTCTACGAAGCCCCATAAGGAACGGTTCGATTTCACGATGGGCGCTTTGTACTGACGGTCTCGGTATCGGCGGACCGCGAATCTGTGCTAAGCGCCGCCCAACTAACCAAAGGACGACACCAATGAGCGAACTGACCGTGGCCGAGGCGACCGAGAGCATCTATGCCTCGCTCCGGGCGGACAATGCCGACATCGACACACATATCGCGGCGCTTAAGGCGGCGCTGACGCGAGAGGGGATCAAACAGGCGGTGTTCGATCCGACCAAGCTGGCGCAGAACAACCGCTCGGGCCGCAAGTTGATGCAGGCTTATTTTCGGCAACGCGGCGTGAGCGTGAAGTTTTCGGACCAGTAGAACCGCGCGCGATCTCAACCGTGTGATTGGTTGGTTTCGGACGCATGTTCTCCGACGCTCCGGGCCCTCCCATTTGACCGACTCAATAACAGCGATCTGCGGCCGCAAGGGCTTCGGCACGGTGAGCTTGGTCCAGTGCGCCAATCCGTCGGACCGACGCATAGAACCTGACATAGTCGCCCGAGCACAGATCGAACAGGCGCAGAAACGCGGTCACCCGATCGCTATAGACGGAAGTCGCGGCGAGCTTTGCATTGTTGATCGGGGAAGCGAACCAGGCATCGTATCCCCGGTATCGGCCCCAGCGCCTGTCGCGCATGTGTCGGTAGCGCATCCGCAGCCGTTCAATCGCCGCCGTCTTTGCGGCCAGTTTTTGCTCCGAGGTTCCGGCGTTGGAATAGACTTTTGCCAACTCGTCCCGTGTTTGCGACACCAGCGCAAGAAATTCAGCTTTGCGCCTCCGGGCGGCTTCGTAACGGCGCAATGCGGCGGTATCGCCAGCCGCGCGCAGCCATTTTCTCACGCCGGTCGTTTCGACGGCGACAGCGAACGACTCGTTGAATGCGGAATCGTCGTGCACGTAGACGCGCTGGTGGGCCAGTTCATGGAACACCAGCCCTGCAAGATAGGTTTTATCCTCGCTGAACATCGTGCTCAGCAGCGGGTCACTCGACCAGCCAAGCGTGGAAT
>NZ_RZRA01000051.1:0-11535 GCF_003998945.1 Mesorhizobium sp. M7A.F.Ca.CA.003.01.2.1
CATCTGCACAACTGGCTCGACATGGCACGCGAGCGCATCGCCTTCCAGGGCCTGCCGGCGCGCATCTGCTGGGTCGGCCTTGGCGACCGGCATCGGCTCGGCCTCGCCTTCAATGAAATGGTGGCCAAGGGTGAGTTGAAGGCGCCTGTCGTCATCGGTCGCGATCACCTCGATTCCGGCTCGGTCGCCTCGCCGAACCGCGAAACGGAATCGATGAAGGACGGATCGGACGCGGTATCCGACTGGCCGCTGCTCAACGCATTGCTCAACACGGCGTCCGGCGCCACCTGGGTGTCGCTGCACCATGGCGGCGGCGTCGGCATGGGTTTCTCGCAGCACGCCGGCATGGTCATCGTCGCCGACGGCACGCGCGAAGCCGCCAGGCGCCTGGAGCGGGTGTTGTGGAACGACCCGGCGACCGGTGTCATGCGCCACGCCGATGCCGGCTACGAAATCGCCGTCGAATGCGCCAAGGAGCACCAGCTCAACCTGCCCGGCATTCTCGGGTGAGAAACGTCCGGCCGCAGGCAGGCGAAAAGCCGCGGAATCGGCTTTTCGAGTTTCGAACGCCCGTAGCCATAGCGGAGGGCTAGGCATGCGCATCCTGCGGGCAGCCGAATACCGGTCGATGCCGTGGAAGAACGGCGGCGGCGTGACGACGGAAATCGCCGTCTCGCCGCCCGGTGCCGGGCTAAACGATTTCGACTGGCGCGTGTCGATGGCGCGTGTCGAATCGAGCGGTCCGTTCTCGCAATTCGCCGGCATCGATCGCACCCTTGCCGTGCTCGAAGGCGAGGGCATCGTCCTCGAGATTGCCGGCTACCCGCCGAGATCTATAAACAGGACGACCGCCCTGTTTTCTTTCCCGGCCGACGTGCAGACCTCGGCCGCGCTGATCGGCGGACCGATCACCGATCTCAATGTCATGACCCGCCGTAGCCGGATGACGCATTCGGTCGAACGCCTGGTGATTTCGGCCCCCGTGGAAATCCGGACTGAAGCCGGCACAACGCTCATCCTGTGCTTGGACGGCGACATCAGTGTGCCCGCCGCTGAACCGGTTCGCCTCGGGCCGCTCGACACGCTGCTGTCCGGGCCGGTCAGCACCGGCCTGCTTGTCCAACCCGCCCATGAGGCAACGCTGTACGTGATCCGGATCCGCGCCATCGCCGGCAACGATTAACGCTTGTTTCCAAACATGATCGCGGTACCGGCGAAATATAGCGTAAGCTGCTGGCGGCATCACGAAAAAGCCTGAATCCTCTCCGCCGATCTGGCTGGCGGGAAGTGGGGTGCTTGTCTTTGAGTTTTGCTGAGAGACGACGCCCTGTCGTGGTGCGGAAACAAACTTTCGGCAAGTGGGGTTTATGCAACCAATTGCATTTGAACCGGTTTTAGGGCCATTGCCGTGGCGGTGACGCCGCTCAGTGCCCGCTTACGGAATTTTCAATGAATATTCAGACGAATCCTGCCCAAATCGAGAAGACAAGCGCGAGCTTCCCGGCCATCACCGAAGAGCCGATCCGCTCCAATTACCTGCCCGAAGAGCGCCTTCGGCTGCTCGGTGAAAGCCTGGCGAAAGGCGACCTCACAGATCTGTTCGGGCTGACGCCCTTCGATTTTCAGGCCCGTATCCGCGACAGCGCCAAGAAGATTTTGGAAGTCTACCGGTCGACCAATGCGGCGCAGGCGAGGGGCGAGACGATCACGCCGGCGGCACAATGGCTGCTCGACAACAATTACCTGGTCGAAGAGACCATTTTCCAGGTCAAGCGCGACCTGCCGCGCCGCTTCTATCGCCAGCTGCCGACCTTGAAACTGCCTGACGGCGGCAGCGTGCCGCGCGCGCTGGCGCTGGCCTGGACCTATGTCGCACATTCGGACAGTTCCGTTTCGGCGACGATGTTCAAGTCCATCGTCCAGGGTTTTCAGTCGGTCGAGCCGCTGAAGATCGGCGAACTCTGGGCGCTGCCTTCGCTGTTGCGCTTCGTGCTGATCGAAAATCTGCGCCGGCTGGCGGTCAGGGTCAATCGAACCCGTCAGATGCGTCAGATCGCCAACGATGTGGCAGACAAGGTCCTGGCCACCGACGACAGCGCCGACCGGCAGTCGATCCTGTCCAATTTCAGCGCACACGCACAGGACACCACCTTCGCCACCCAGCTGCTCTATCGCCTGCGCGATGGCTCGCAGAATGCCGGCAAGGCTCTGGAATGGCTGGAAGGCGAGCTCGAAAAGACCGGCTCCGATGCCGAGGAAATCATCATTTCCGAACATCACACGTTGTCCAGCGGCAATGTGACGACGGGCAACATCATTCGTGGCCTGCGCCTCATCAACGACGTCGATTGGACCGTGTGGTTCGAAGGCGTCAGCCGCATCGACACCGTGCTGCGCGAGCGTACCGATTTCGCCGCGCTCGACTTCTTCTCGCGCGACCAGTACCGGACCGCGATCGAGGAATTGGCGCGCCGCTCGAACCTTTCGGAATATCGCGTCGCCGAGAAGGCCATCGAGCTGGCCGGCCACGCCGCCAGCGATGGCGACGGCGACGTCGTTTTAACCGGGTCCGCCCACACCGATGTCGGCTTCTTTCTCGTCGGCCCACGCCGGCTCGAGCTGGAGAAGGCGATCGGCTATCGACCCACCATCAGCCAGACAGTCAAGCGTGCCTTCCGCAAGACCGGCTGGCTCGGCATCGTCGTACCGGTGTTTGCGCTGACGGCGCTGCTTCTCGTCCTCTCAGGCAACGCGCTTGCCAATCTCGGCCTGTCGGTGCCCTCGATCGTCCTCATGCTGGCGCTTTTTGCCGTGCCGGCCAGCGAGGGCGCGCTCGCCTTCTTCAACACGGTCGTTTCGCTGTTCCTGAAACCGACGCGCCTCGTCGGCTACGATTACCGGCACGGCGTGCCGCCCGAGGCGCGCACGCTGGTGGTGGTTCCGTCGCTGATCGGCTCGCGCGACGATGTCGAGGAAAACATCCGCAATATCGAGGTGCATCATCTCGCCAACACGGCCGATGAAATCCATTTCGCGCTGCTGTCGGACTGGCCGGACTCGAAGACCGAGATCGATGCTGCCGACACCGAAATCCTCGAATTCGCGCGTGCCGAGATCGCTCGTCTCAACGCACGCTATCCCTCCGAAGGCGCGCCGCGCTTCTATATCCTGCACCGGCGCCGGCTCTTCAATGCGGCGCAAGGGTCGTGGATGGGCTGGGAGCGCAAGCGCGGCAAGCTGCATGAACTCGACCTTCTGCTGCGCGGCGACAGCGACACCACGTTCCTGCCGCTCGACGTGCCGCTGCCGGAGAACGTCGTCCACGTGATGACGCTCGATGCCGACACGCGCACCACCCGTGACGCGGTCGCCACCCTCGTAGGCAAGCTCTGCCACCCGCTCAACCGGCCGCATTTCGATGCCAGCAAGCGCGTCGTCACCGCCGGCTACGCGATCCTGCAGCCGCGCATCACCGCGTCGCTGACATCAGGCGATGATGCGTCGTTCTTCCAGCGGGTGTTCTCGGCCAATCGCGGCCTCGACCCTTATGTCTTTGCCGTGTCAGATCTCTATCAGGACGTTTTCGGCGACGGGTCCTTCACCGGCAAGGGCCTCTATCACGTCGACGCCTTCGAGGCCGCCCTGCAGGGCCGCATCGAGGAAAACACCATCCTCAGCCACGATCTGCTGGAAGGCGCGCTGGCGCGCTCGGCGCTGGTCACCGACGTCGAACTGGTCGAGGACTATCCGACCCGCTACTCGGTCGACGCCTCGCGCCACCATCGCTGGGCACGCGGCGACTGGCAGTTGCTCGGCTTCATGCTCGATCCGCGCTCCGGCGTGCCGGCGCTGTCGCGCTGGAAGATGATCGACAATCTGCGCCGCTCGCTGACGCCGATCTTCTGGGTGATGGCGGCGATTGCCGGCTGGACGCTGCTGCCCTTCACGCAGGCCGCGCAATGGCAGGCCCTGCTGATCCTCAGCCTGTTCATGGCGCCGACATTCGACATCGTCAACGCCATCCTGCCCAAGAGCGGCGACCAGACGCCACGCGGCCATTTCTCGGCCCTGGCACGCGACGTCGCCTTCGGCACCGCCATGGTGGCGCTGAAGATCGTCCTGATGGCGCACAACGCCTGGATGATGGGCGATGCCATCGTGCGCACGCTCTATCGGTTGTTCGTCAGCCGCCAGAACCTTTTGGAATGGCGCACCGCCTCGCAGGCGCACAAGGCGGGCGACAACGATGTCGGTTCCTATTACGGCATGATGTATGGCGCCGTGATCATCGGCTTCGTCGGCCTTGCCATTCCGGTGCTGGCCGATTCGACCGGCGCCTTCGTTGCCTTCTTCTTCGCGCTGTTCTGGATTGGCTCGCCCGCCATCGCCAGCTGGATCAGCCGTTCGGCTGAAACCGAGGATCGCTTGCGCATATCGCAGGCCGATATCCATACGTTGCGCACGGTGGCGCGGCGCACATGGCATTATTTCGAAAGCTTCGTGACGGCAGAGCATCACCATCTGCCGCCCGACAATTTCCAGGAAAGCCCGGCACCGGTGGTGGCGCCTCGTACTTCGCCGACCAATATCGGCGTCTACCTGCTGTCCGTCGTTTCCGCCCGCGACTTCGGATGGATCAGCCTGTCCGACGCCATCACCCGCATCGACGCCACCATGGCCACGATCGAGGGCATGCCGCGTGAGCGCGGTCACCTCTTCAACTGGTACGACACCACGACACTGAAGCCGCTCTATCCGCTCTACATCTCGGCTGTCGACAGCGGCAATCTCGCCGGCCATCTGGTGGCGGTGGCGGCGGCCTGCGCCGAATGGGCCGAGGCGCCCTCCGTGCACCTCCAGGGCGATTTCGAAGGCATTCTCGACACGGTCACCATCCTCAGCGAAAGCCTCGATGATCTGCCCGACGACCGCCGTCAGTTGCGCCCGCTGCGCCAGCGCCTCGCCGACCGTCTCGACGGCATGCGGCGCGCTGTCGACACCATCAAGGCGCAGCCCGAAATGGCGTCGATCCGCACCATCAACCTGGCCGTGCTGGCCGGCGAGATCCGCAAATTGGCCACCGCCATCCATACCGAGGCGGTGTCGCCCCAAAGCGACGTCATCGTCGACTGGGCGGCAAGGCTGGAAGCCACCTGCGAAGCGCACGTCCATGACGCGCACAGCGACGACAATGCCGTCGAGGCGCTGCGTGCCAAGCTGCTCACCTTACGCGAGCGCACCCGCCGCTATGCCTTCGAGATGGATTTCTCCTTCCTGATGCGGCCGGAGCGCAAGCTGCTGTCGATCGGCTACCGGGTCGAGGAACACCAGCTCGACGAAAGCTGCTACGACCTTCTGGCTTCCGAAGCACGGCTGACCAGCCTGTTCGCCATCGCCAAGGGCGATCTGCCGACCGAGCACTGGTTCAGGCTTGGCCGGCCGATCGTCGAAATCGGTTTCCAGGGCGCGCTGATGTCCTGGTCCGGCTCGATGTTCGAATATCTGATGCCGCCGCTGGTCATGAAGGAGCCGCAGGGCTCGATCCTCAACCAGACCAGCAAGCTGATCATCAAGCGCCAGATCCAGTATGGCCGCCAGAAGAACGTGCCGTGGGGCATTTCGGAGGCCGCCTACAATGCCCGCGACCGCGAACTGACCTATCAATATACCAATTTCGGCGTTCCAGGCCTCGGGCTGAAGCGCGGTCTTGGCCAGAACACGGTGATCGCGCCTTACGCCACCATACTGGCGGCCCAGTTCAATCCGCGTGAAGCCGTGCTGAATCTCGCCCGATTGCGGGAGATCGGGGCGCTCGGCCGCCACGGCTACTACGATGCCGTCGACTTCACGCCACAGCGCGTGCCGGAAGGCACGGACCATGTCGTCGTCCAGAATTATATGGCCCACCATTCGGGCATGTCGATCGCGGCGGTTGCCGACGCCATCTTCGAAGGTCGCATGCGCGACCGCTTCCACAGCGATCCGGTCATCGAATCGGCCGAACTCTTGCTGCAGGAGAGGGCGCCGCGCGACATCCCGACAGCGACCGTCAGGACCGAGGCCGACGAACGCTCCAAGGACGAGACCGAAGTCGACAGCCCCGACACCCGCATCGTGCTCAATCCGCTGCAGTCGCTGCGGTCGACCAACGTCATGTCGAACGGCCGCTATTCGGTGATGGTCAGCGCGACCGGCTCGGGCTACAGCCGCTGGGGCGATCTCTCCGTCACCCGCTGGCAGCCGGATCCGACCGAGGACCGGCTCGGCTCCTACATCTTCCTGCGTGACGCCGGCACCGGCGACTGGTGGTCGGCTACAGCCGAACCGAAGCGAGCCGCCGAGGAAAAGGCGCAGACCTTGTTCTCCGACGACAAGGCGAGCTTCGTCAAATCGGTGGGCACCTTGCGCTCCGAGGTCGAATGCATCGTCATCTCGGAAGGCAATGGCGAGGGCCGTCGGGTCACGCTCTACAATGACGGTCCGTCCGACCGTCACATCGAAGTGACCTCCTTTGCCGAGCTGGTGCTCGGCCTGGAGGCGTCCGACAACGCGCATCCGGCCTTCTCGAAGATGTTCGTGGAAACCGAAATCTCTGCGAACAACGCGGCGATCTTCGCCACGCGGCGCAAGCGCGAGACCAGCGAGCCCGATATCGCCATGGTGCATTTCGTCACCGATCCGTCCGGATCGGCGCGCGACGCCGAGGCCGAGACCGACAGGCGCGCCTTCATCGGCCGTGGCCGCACCATCGTCGACGCAGCCGCTTTCGACCCGGGCGCCAGGCTGGGCGGCCACTCAGGCTTTACGCTCGATCCCGTCGCCTCGCTGCGCCGCCAGGTGCGCGTGCCGGCCAACAAGAAGATATCGCTGACCTTCTGGACGGTTGTCGGCGCCGGCCGTGCCGAACTGGACGAAGCCATCGCCCGCCTCGACCATCCGGAGAGCTTTGCCCGCCAGGCCATGCTTGCCTGGACCCGCAGCCAGGTGCAGACCCGCCATATGGGCCTCAGCCTGACCGATGCCGCCAATGTGCAGAAGCTGGCGCGCTATCTGATCTATCCGGATCCGTTCCTGCGTCTTCCCGCCGAATCCATCGCCTCGGGGCTGGGCAAGCAGTCGAGCCTGTGGCCGACAAGCATTTCCGGCGATTTCCCGATCTTCCTGGTCAGGATCGGCGATGTCGCCGATCTCGAAATCGTCGCCCAGGCGCTGCGGTTCCAGGAATATATGCGCACCCGCGGCATGATGATCGACTTCGTCGTCGTCAACGAGCAGGCGTCCTCCTATGTCCAGGACCTGCAGCGGGCGGTCGAGACGCTGTGCGAAAACAGCCGTCTGCGCGGCAAGGAGCTCGGGCCGCGCCAGCACATTTTCGCGGTGCGCCGCGATCTTATGGACGAGACCACCTACAAGACGCTGCTCGCCGTCGCCCGCGTCGTCCTGCACACGCGCAACGGCACCATCTTCGACCAGATCGAGCGCGCCGAGGCGGCGGCCCTGCAGGCGCGGGATGCTCTGGCAACGTTGCCGATTCCGCGTGAATTGCCGTCGCCGACACCCACGACGCATACTCCTGCCTCGCAGGCGGTGGCCAATGTCAGCGCCGATGGCAGCGGACTCAGCCAATGGAACGGCTTTGGCGGTTTCGACGGCGACGGACGGCACTATGTCGTGCGCCTGGCCGGGCGGCGCACGACGCCGCAGCCGTGGATCAACGTCGTCTCCAACGCCTCGTTCGGGTTCCACACCTCCGCCGAGGGCGCAGCCTTCACCTGGAGCCGAAACAGCCGCGACTACCAATTGACGCCGTGGTCGAATGATCCGGTCTCGAACCGCCCGGGCGAGGGCCTCTATATCTACGATCAGGCCAGCGGCAAGGCATTCTCGCCGCTCGCCGCCATGGTGCGCGATCCCTCGATGACCTACGAGGCCTGGCACGGCCAGGGTTTCTCGACCTTCCGCTCGAAGCGCGGACCGTTGTCGATGGACCTTACCCATGTCGTCGATCCGGTCGATTCCCTGAAAATCTCGCGGCTGCGCATCCAGAATTCCGGCTCGGTGCCGGCGCGGCTGCGTGTCTATGCCTATGCCGAATGGGTGCTCGGCGGGCATCGGTCGCGCACTGCGGCAACCATCGTCCCGTCGCGGGATGCCGCCAGTGGGGCGCTGCTCGCACAAAACCCCTACGGGCTGGATTTCGGCGAGCGGGTTGCGTTCCTGGCGGCCGACGGCGGCGTCCATTCGGTGACGACAGACCGATCGGAGTTCCTGGGCCGGCATGGCTCCAGCGAGCTACCGCAGGCGGTGCTGAGCGGTGCGGCGCTGTCTGGCCGTGTCGAGGCCGGCGACGATCCGTGCGCGGCGATTGCCCGCGACGTCGAGATCCCGGCAGGCGGCGACGTGACGCTGCTCTGGCTGCTCGGCGACGCCGAGTCGGTCGAGGAGGCGAGCGCGCTGGTGCAGGAGCATCGGGCCAAGGACTTCGACCAGCGATTGGCCGACAATGAGCGCGAATGGCGCGGCTTCCTCGACACCATCCAGGTCGAGACGCCCGACAAGGCGCTCGACGCCATGGTCAACCACTGGCTTCCCTATCAAAGCCTGGCCTGCCGCATCCGCGCCCGCTCGGCCTTTTATCAGGCCAGCGGCGCCTTCGGCTTCCGCGACCAGTTGCAGGATACGCTGGCGCTGCTGGCACATGACCCGCAGCTGGCGCGCGACCAGATCCTCAACGCGGCGCGGCGGCAGTTCCCCGAAGGCGACGTGCAGCACTGGTGGCTGCCGCGCACGGGTGCTGGCGTACGCACGTTGATCTCCGACGACGTGGTCTGGCTTGCCCACGCTACGGCGCGCTATTTGCTGGTCACCGGCGATGCCTCCATCCTCAAGGAGCAATTGGCCTTCATCGATGGACAGCCGCTGGGCGAGGGCGAGCACGATGCCTTCTTCACCCCGGAAATCTCGAAGAAGACAGCGACGCTCTACGACCATTGCGCGCGTGCGCTCGATCTCGCCATCAAGCGCAGCAGCCCCGCGGGCCTGCCGCTGATCCTCGGCGGCGACTGGAACGACGGCATGAACCGCGTCGGCGAGCACGGCAAGGGCGAGAGCGTCTGGCTCGGCTGGTTCCTGCTGAAGACGCTGGGCGATTTCGCGCCCGTCGCCAAGACCGAGGGTGATGCCAAGCGAGCACAGGCCTGGGCAAAGCATGCCGATGTTCTGAAGCGGGCGCTTGAGAGCACCGCATGGGACGGCGAATGGTACCGGCGCGGCAGTTTCGACGACGGCACGCCTTTGGGGTCTCGCAACTCGCAGGAGTGCAAGATCGACTCGATCGCCCAGTCCTGGAGCGTGCTTTCGGGAGAGGGCGACCCGGCACGGTCGACCACCGCCATGGAGCAAGCAACGAAGCTGCTCGTCGACGACAAGCTGAAGATCGTCAAGCTGTTCACGCCGCCATTCTCGAAGACGGAAAAGGACCCCGGTTACATCAAGAGCTATCCGCCTGGCGTGCGCGAGAATGGCGGCCAGTACACCCACGCCGCCACATGGTTCGTCATCGCGCTTGCCGAGATGGGGCAGGTCGACGAGGCTTATCGTTGTTTCTCGATGCTGAATCCCGTCAACCACGCGACCGACGAGGCCACGGCCGAGCACTATCGAGTCGAGCCCTATGTCGTGGCGGCCGACATCTATGCCGGGGACGACAATGCCGGCAACGGCAAGGGCGGCCGTGGCGGCTGGACCTGGTACACCGGCTCTGCCGGCTGGCTCTACAGGGCTGCGGTCGAAGGCATTCTGGGCATCGAACGGCGCGGCAAGCGTGTCCAGTTCAAGCCGAAGCTGCCAAGCCACTGGGATGGGTACTCGGCAAATCTCAAAATGCTGGGGGCGGAACTCAAGGTTCGTGTCATCCGCGACAATAAGGCCAAGGCCGTGTCGCTGGAGGTGAATGGGGCAAAGACCAAGGCTTCGGCAGTCGAGCTGAAGGACGGCGAAGTTGCCGAGGTTGTCGTCAGGATTCCGGCCTGAGGCCTGTTGCCCAAAAAGCATGCGCTCGGGGCTGAGGCCCCGACCGCGACTTTTGTCACGCCAGGCGGGATGAGAGGCCCCATCCCGCCTGGCGTTGCCGTCTGCCGTTGACGGGCATCCCGCCGAGAAGTCTATGAAATCAAAGGCTTGAGGCGTCCCATAGGAGTAGCCGCGAGCGGTGAGGGTTTGGCCACCCTTCGCCTGGAAGGGCATCCTGCAGCTTTGTTTTGCTTTATACTTCGCGAAAGGCGATTTCGGCCTCAGTCATCCGCCCGACATTGTTGCTGATTAAAATTATGGCAGCACGTGCCAACTGCCATGATTTCGCCGCATGCCTGACATTTTACCTGTCTTCTCAAACCGTTAGGTGATCACGGCAGATTTCGGAACGTCGCCATCTTTTGTTCGCTCTAAGGGAACTGAAGGGGTACACGGCCATTGTTTTGCGACGTATCAACCGGTACGAATAAAATGATGCAGTGCACAATAAACAGCGTGGCGGAGTAACTGGGGTGACCCTTCTGCAAATCTACTGGCGAGCTCTCGGTTATCTGGCCGCGGACAGGAAACGCGTTGCGTTGATCTGTTCGGCCAACGTGGCTCTCGCCATCGTAGCGCTTCTCGAGCCGATTATGTTCGGTCGCGTCATCGGCGCCATCTCCGAGCGTGGCTCTGTCTTCACCACCCTGGTCATGTGGGCCGGTCTCGGCGCCTTCAACATCGTTGCCTTCGTCATGGTGGCGCGCGGCGCTGACCGCTTTGCCCACGCGCGGCGCAGCGAAGTGCTTTGCGAGTCGTTCGAGCGCGTGATCACCATGCCGCTCGCCTGGCACCATCAGCACGGCACCTCCAATGCGCTGCACACGATGCTGCGTGCCGTCGAAACCCTGTTCAGCCTTTGGCTCGAATTCATGCGCCAGCATCTGTCCACGGCTGTCGCCCTCGTACTGCTGGTTCCGACCGCGATCAGCATGGACCTGCGCATGTCGCTGGTGCTGCTTGGCCTCGGGCTGCTCTATGTCGGCATCGGCCGGATGGTCATGCGCCGCACCAAGGCGGGCCAGGCTGCGGTCGAGCGCCACTACCACAAGGTGTTCGCGCATGTGACCGACTCGGTCAGCAACGTTGCGGTGCTGCAGAGCTACAATCGCCTCGGCCACGAGGCCGATACGCTGCGCCGCTACGTCAAGAACCTGCTCGACGCGCAGAACCCTGTGCTCGACTGGTGGGCGCTGGCCAATGCCTTGCACCGTCTGTCATCGGCAATCTCGATGCTGATCGTGTTGTCGATCGGCTCCTATCTCGTGACTCATGGTCAGTTGGGTGTCGGCGACGTCATTGCCTTCACCGGTTTTGCCACGATGCTGATCGCTCGCCTCGACCAGATGTCGGCTTTCGCCAACCAGATTTCCGAGGCCCGTGCCAAGCTCGAGGATTTCTACCATCTCGAGGACTCCGCGGCTGATTCCGCCGAGCCGGACGGCTTGCGCGATCTTTCCAACG
>NZ_RZRA01000520.1:0-3977 GCF_003998945.1 Mesorhizobium sp. M7A.F.Ca.CA.003.01.2.1
TCATGGAACTGTCGCAACGCTGGCCTGGCTTCGATTCCGGCCTCGCGGAAGGCCCGCGATTGGGTGCAGAGATGGTGATGGTCAGCCAAATGAAACCCCAGATGTCTGCGCCCGCAGCCGCGGGTCGAACGAACGAACGGTAACCGGCCGGCCTTCGAGAATTTCGAAGCAGCGCGCGAGCGTGTCGTCTTCGAGCCGGCGCATGGCCCCCTGCGTGAAGAAGGTGAGATGCGGAAACAGGATGACGTTGTCGCGGCCGAACAGCGCGCTCATCGGATGGCCCGATTTGGCCAGCGGCTCGACCGAATAGACGTCGAGCCCGGCGCCGCCGATGCGCCCCGAGATGATCGCCTCGACAAGGGCGGCCTCGTCGATCAGCGCGCCGCGCGAGACGTTGACGATGATAGCGGAAGGCTTCAGGCAAGCGAGCTCGGCTTCACCAATCAAGCCGCGCGTCCTGTCGTTCAGCACGCAGTGGAGGGAAACGAAATCGCAGGCGCGCAGCATGACGTGGAGGTCTTCTACCTTCTCGATGCCGGCGGTGCGCATGGTTGCGACATCGACACCGGGATCGAAGCCGAGAACGCGCGCATGAAATCCTTGGCCTGCCATGCGCGCCATGCTGCGGCCGATCTTGCCGCAGCCGACGAGCCCAAGCGTGGCGCCGGACATGTCGCGCCCCAGCCAGCGTTGCTCGGGCCAGATCCAACCATCACGTGACACCGCCGCGGTGATGGAGGGCAGCCGCTTGGCCAGCGCGATCATCAGCGCGAAGGCGCCTTCGGCGACGGTTTCCTCAGCATAATCCGGCACGTTGACAACGGGAATGCCACGCCGCATCGCGGCGGGGATGTCGATGGCATCGACGCCGACGCCATATTTGACAATGCCGTTCAATCTGGGAGCCGCCTCGATCACCCGTGCGGTGATCGGCGTGTAGCACATCAGCAAAAGATCGGCGTCCGCAACGGCCTGCATGAGATCAGCTTCGGGGATGCCGTCCGGCAGCGTCACCAGTTCGACCCCCCTCGCCCGCAAGCCGGCGTCGATGCCGGGACATTCGAGTTCGCGGTCGGTGCGCACGGCCTTCACGGTCAGGCCGCCAGCACCGTGCGCTCGACAATGTCGAGCGCGCCGTCGAGGTCGGTTTTCGAAATGACCAGCGGCGGCGACAGCGTCAACACGTTGCCTTGGCTGATCTTGAAGCTCAGCCCCTGTTCAAGGCAAGCATAGAAGACGCGCTCGGCGAGATCGCGTGCCGGCTGGCGCGTATCGCGATCCTCGACGAGCTCGACGCCGACCATCAGTCCCCTGCCCCTGACGTCGCCGACATGGGGCGAGCGCGCCATCAGGTGCTGCATGCGCCCTAGCATGTGCCGACCGAGTTCGGCCGCGCGCTCGACCAGCCCTTCCTCCAGGATGATGTCGATCGTCGTCAATGCGGCGCGGGTCGTCACCGGGTTCTTCTCGTGGGTGTAGTGGCCGATCGCGAAGCCACCGGTGACGTCGAGATCGCGGCGCGCGATGATGGCGGCGATCGGCAGGACGCCGCCGCCGAGCGACTTGCCGAGGACGACGATGTCAGGCGTCACATCATCATGCTCGTGCGCGAAGAATTTGCCGGTCTTGCCAAGGCCGGTCGGGATCTCGTCGAAGATCAAGAGCGTGCCGTGCCGGTCGCAGGCCTCGCGCACCCGCTTCCAGAAGCCTGGCGGCGGCGGGTTTGGCGTCGCCCGCATCGGTTCGGCGACGACCGCCGCCACGTCCTGCTCGCGGCCAAGGACGTAGGCAATCATGTTGGCGCAGGCGAGGCCCGATGCTTCCAGGGAATCGTGGCCATAGGGGCAGCGATAGCCGTCCCAAGGCGCGACGTGCTCGGTGCCGGTCATCATCGGGCCTGATATGTGCGAGCGGAAGGTCGCCTCGCCACCAACGCTTGCTGCGCCGAAGCCGGCGCCATGGAACGCATCCCAGAACGACACCGTCTTGAAGCGGCCGGTCGCGGCGCGGGCGATCTTCAGCGCGACCTCGATGGCGTCCGAGCCGCCGGTGGTGAACAGCACTTTGCCGAGATTGCCGGGCGCCAATGCCGCCAGCTTCTCGGCCAGTTCGACGGCGGGCTCACAGGTGAAACGGCGCGGCGCAAAGCAGAGCTGATCGAGCTGCTTCTTGATGGCGGCCACAAGCCTCGGGTGGCCATAGCCGAGGTGATGGACGCTGTTGCCGTGGAAATCCATGAAGCGGCGACCGGCGGTGTCCTCGATCCAGATGCCTTGCGCCTTGGCGATCGTCGACAAACAGGGGCTGGACAGGCTCTGGTGCATGAAGGCGGCCGCGTCGCGATCGAGCAGGCCGCGGATCCGCGGATCGCCCTGCCCGGCATCCCAGCGACCGCGAGCCGCTGTGGTGTTGGAATCGCCTTCGGTGTGCACAAGTTCAGATATCGCGGCCATCATGGTCTCCGAAATGCGAATGAGGGAGCGGCGAACGCTCCCTCGATTGTTCTATCCGTCAATGCCGTCCGGTCAGGACCAGGGCAGCGAAAATGTCTTCACATTGGTGTAGCTCTTCATCGCTTCGATGACGCCTTCCTTGTAGCCGTTGCCCGAATCCTTGATGCCGCCGAAGGGCGACATCTCGATGCGATAGCCCGGCACTTCCCAGATGTTGACGGTGCCGACCTGAAGGCCGGCGATGTATTTCTGCATGCGCGGAAAAGAGTTGGTGCAGACGCCCGACGACAGGCCGAAGGCGGTCGAGTTGGAGAGCGCAATCAACGCCTCGTCATCGTCCGGCGCACGCACGATCGGGATGATCGGCCCGAAGGTTTCTTCCATGACCAGCTCGGATGTATGCGGCACGCGATCGACGACGATCGGCGGCAGCAACGCGCCCTGACGACCCGGATTGTAGAGGATTTCGGCGCCTTGCTCGGCAGCCATGTGGACGCGGGCTTCGAACAGCGCCGCCGCCTTCTCGTGCACGACGGTGCCAAGGTCGGTCGCGCGGTCCATCGGATCGCCGAAGCGGATCTTCTTCGCCCGCTCCAGCACCAGCGGCACGAAGCGGTCGGCGACGCTTTCCTGGACCAGGATGCGCTTGACCGCCGTGCAGCGCTGGCCGGAGTTTTTCGTCGCTCCGGCCACTGCTAGGTCCGCCGCCTTTGCCAGATCCTCGTCCGACAAATCGTTGAGGATGATCAGCGGGTCGTTGCCGCCGAGCTCCAGCACCTGGCGCTTGTAGCCGGCGGTGCGGGCGATCATCTTGCCGACCGGCACGCCGCCGGTGAAGGTGATCAGGTCGATGTTTTCATTGGTGATCATCTCGTTGCCGATATCGGCCGGCCAGCCGGTCACCACCGACAGCATTTCAGGCGGCAAACCGGCTTCATAGAGAATGTCGGCCAAGAGAAGCGCCGTCATCGGCGTCAGTTCGGTCGGCTTGACCACCACGCAATTGTTGGTGGCGATCGCCGGCGCCACCTTGTGCGAGACCATGTTGAGCGGATGATTGAACGGCGTGATCGCCGAGATCGCCTTCAACGGCTCGCGAGTGGTGAAGATCTTGCGCGCCTTCCCGTGCGGGGTGAGGTCGCAGGAGAAGATCTGCCCGTCATCCTGGATGCACATCTGCGCCGACAGCGTGAACACGTCATAGGCACGGCCGACCTCATAGAGCGAGTCCGTCTTGGAGATGCCGAGCTCGAGCGTGATGAGATCGGAGATTTCATCGCGGCGCGAGGCCAATGCCTCGGCGGTGCGGAACAGTATCTGCTGACGCTCGTAGCGGGTCAGCTTCGATTTGTAGCCGGCGGCGATCTCGAATGCCTGGCGGGCGTGATCGGCGCGGCCGGCCGGAACGGTGCCGATGACGGTGTCGTTCCAGGGATAGCGAACCTCGACGACGCCTTCGGCATCGACTCGTCTGCCGGCGATGCGCATCGGCTCGTGGCGAACTTTGATGGCGGGGTCGAGCTT
>NZ_RZRA01000521.1:0-3973 GCF_003998945.1 Mesorhizobium sp. M7A.F.Ca.CA.003.01.2.1
GTTCGCCGAGGAAGGCCGAACCAAGCGTCGCGTTGTAGCCGGCATCGGTGGTCAGCCGTGTTTGCGAAAACTGCAGCCCGGCCTTCTTCGCCAATTGCCTTGCGGTTCCCGGCATCAGCTGCAGCAGCCCGCGCGCGCCGGCGCTCGACACGGCGCCGATGTTGAATTCGCTTTCCTGGCGGGCGATCGCATAGGCCAGCGCCTTGCCTGAGCCGGAAATGTCGGCCGAATCGGGAATGACGCCGAGCGGATGCGACAATGCGCCGACATCAATGCCGCGCGCCCCGGCGATCTTGCCGATTTTCAGCGCCATGAAATGGTTCCCTTGCTTTTCGGCAAGGACAGCGAGCAGCGCCAGTTCGCCTGGACTGGTCAACTGCCCGGCAAGGTCGCGATAGAGCGTCTCGGCATAGCGGTCGTAGCCCGCCTCCTGCAGCCGCTTGATGGCGCTGACGGCCTCGCGGCCGGCAAAGTTCTGCCGGTCGGCTGCGCTTGGCGAGGGATAGACGATGTTGAGCGCCTGCCGGCCGACACGTTCGGCGGCAAGCTGGCCGTAGAATGTCGTGCCGTAGGCAGCGGCGCGCGCAAAATAATCCTTGGCGTTGCCCGGGCCGCCGACTTCGGCGGCACGGCCGAGCCAGTAATACGCGCGCGACAGCGTCATCGGCCCTTGGGCAAGGTCGGCGATGCGAGCGAAATGCGTTGCGGCAAGCTTGGGGTCGTTCAGGCCGCGCAACGCGTACCAGCCGGCATGGAATTCGGCGTCGGCCGCATTGGTGGCACTTTCGGCAGCGTGTGTAGCGACGATCTTGTACGCGGCCTTCATGTCGCCCTGGTCGACCAGTTCACGCGACAGCACCCGGCGCTCGACCCACCAGGCATCCGGATCGACCAGAGCTTCGCGATCGGTCGGTGCCTGCATCACAATGGCTGCAGCGCCGGCAAAATCCTCCTGCTTGCGCAAATATTCGGCCTGCGCGAAGAAGTAGCCGGCCGAACGTTGCATTGCCGGCACGGCCTTCAGCAGCTTGGGCGCGTTCTTGTCGCCTTTGTCGGCCGCCGCCCATGCATCGGCGAGCTGCTGGGCGCCGGCGAGGCCGGCGACGCGCAGCGCGGAATTCGCGCGGTCGGCATAGAACATGCGCTCCATGCGAAAGCGGTGGTCCGCGGCCGGGATCAGGCTGCCGAATTCCTTGATCAGCGCCGCCTCGTCCTTGGCCTCCAGGATCGCGGTGCGCCAGAAGGGCGACAGCACGGAACGCGCCGCCTTGGTATTGCTGGACGCCACATAGGCGCGGGCGAGAACCATCACGCCTTCGAATGTCTGCGGCTGGCTGCCATCGAACGCCCTGATGACGATGTCGGGGGCAGGGTTCTCTCGATAGAGCGCGCGCTCGCTGTTCTTGCGCAGGGCTACGGTCCCCGGCCAGTTGGGCAGCATCTTGGCCGCAGCAGTGATATCGTCGCTCGGAACCTTGTCGCCGCCATAAAGCGCGATCGCCCAGGCAAGGATATGCTGGTCGAGCGACTGCGCCGGAAGGGCATCGCGCACGCCACGAGCGCGGAGACTATCACCCCGCGCCAACGCATCCAGTCCGCTTTTCAGAGGGGCGACGTCGGGCAAGGGCGCCTGTCGCGTTCTGTCCTGCAGGTCTGGCAGCGCAATTGCCGCGCCTGGAATCGGAATGGCTGAGGTGACCCGTGCGTCCACGCTGCCGCTGATCGCCATGCCCGGCATCAGCGCGAGCGCGGCGCCAAGCAGCGCGAGAAGGTGAGGCCGACCGCCCGGCATGATCCCTAAATCTTTCCTTGTCCTGGCATTCCACAAGCTGGCGAAGATGCCTCGAAGCCTAAACTTAGGTCGTGAAGAGCCCGTAAACAAAGAGTTAGCGAGGCCGTTCGAATTGCGCTTGCTGGCACCATGGCAATGCTTGCCGCGCAACCATGTCGAGACTATGGTGCGCCGCTTCGCTTTCGGTTAGAAGGCGCGACCACAAACACCGACACAAAACACCAGAAGTGCCAAGGAGTTGGACGATATGCTGAGAGGCTCGCTTACTGCGCTCGTGACACCGTTCGAAAAGAGCGGGCGTTTCGACGAGAAAGCCTTTCGCGCATTCGTCGAATGGCAACTCGCGGAGGGCACGACGGGCCTGGTGCCGGTCGGCACCACCGGCGAGTCGCCGACACTGTCGCATGACGAGCACCGCCAGGTCGTCAAGGTATGCATCGAGGTGGCCAAGGGACGAGTTCCGGTCGTCGCCGGCGCTGGTTCCAACAACACCGAGGAAGCCGTCGGGCTCGTGCAGTATGCCGAGAAGGCCGGCGCCGATGCCGCCCTGGTCGTCACGCCTTATTATAACAGGCCGACGCAGCGCGGCCTGTATGAGCACTTCGCGGCGGTCGCCAGGGCGACCAAGCTGCCGATCATCATCTACAACATCCCGCCGCGCTCGGTCATCGACATGATGCCGGACACGATGGGCCGGCTCGTGCACGACTTCAAGAACATCGTCGGTGTCAAGGATGCCACCGGCAAGGTCGAACGGGTTTCCGAGCAGCGTGCCACGTGCGGCAAGGATTTCATCCAGCTTTCGGGCGAAGATGCTTCGGCGCTTGGATTCAACGCGCATGGCGGCGTCGGCTGTATTTCGGTGACGTCGAACGTCGCGCCGCGGCTGTGCGCCGAATTCCAGGAGGCAACGCTTGCCGGCGACAGCGCCAAGGCGCTGGATCTGCAGGATCGCCTGCTGCCGCTGCACAAGGCGATCTTCATCGAGCCTGGCGTTTCCGGCGCCAAATACGCGCTGTCGAAGCTAGGCAAGGTCGAAAACGTGCTGCGCTCGCCGTTGGTGACGATCGAACAGTCGACTGCCGACAAGATCGATGCGGCTATGAAGCACGCCGGCTTGATTAATTAGGGATGAGGCGCCACCTCTCCGCATCATGAATCAAGTCAGAAAAGCCGATCCCAACAACAAGACCGTTTCGGAAAACCGCAAGGCGCGGTTTTCCTATGAGGTGCTCGACACGGTCGAGGCCGGTCTGGTGCTGACCGGCACCGAGGTCAAGTCGCTGCGCCAGGGCCAGGCCAACATCCAGGACAGCTACGCCTCGGTCGAAGGCGGCGAGATCTGGCTGATCAATTCCTATCTGCCGGAATATCTGCAGGCCAACCGCTTCAACCACGAGCCCAGGCGGCGCCGCAAGCTGCTGCTCAACAAGCGCGAAATGGCGAAACTGTCGCAAAGCGTCGACCGCGAAGGCATGACGCTTGTGCCGCTGAAAATCTATTTCAACGACCAGGGCCGCGCCAAGCTGCTGCTCGCTGTCGGCCGCGGCAAGAAACTGCACGACAAGCGCGAGAGCGAGAAGCAGCGCGATTGGTCGCGCGAGAAGGGCCGGCTGTTAAAAGAGCGTGGGTAGGCTGGGGCCATTCGCTTGAAGAACCGAATTGTTCTCTTTGGTCTGGCCAGTCTGGTCTTGGTATGTTTCGTCGCAGCAGGCGGCTACATCTATTTCAAGGCATTCTCGCCGGACCGCGACAAATATCCGCTCAGGGGCATCGACGTTTCCCATCATCAGGGCCGGATCGACTGGCCGCGTGTCGCCGCCGACGATGTCGCCTTCGCAGTCATCAAGGCGACCGAAGGCGGCGATCATGTCGACGATGCCTTCGCGAAGAATCTGGAAGAGGCCCGCGCCGCCGGTCTCGCCGTCGGCGCCTATCACTTTTTCACCTTTTGCCGACCTGGCGCCGACCAGGCGAAGAATTTCATCTCGGTTGTGCCGCACGACCAGCCGCTGCTGCCGCCGGTCGTCGACATCGAATTCGGCGGCAACTGCCCGCAGCGGCCGACGCCCGAACAATTGAACGCCGAACTGGCCGCGTTCCTCGCTCCAGTCGAGGCGACGTTCGGCAAGCCTGCGATCGTCTATCTGACCGATGAGGCAGCGCAGACCTATGCAGGGC
>NZ_RZRA01000522.1:0-3966 GCF_003998945.1 Mesorhizobium sp. M7A.F.Ca.CA.003.01.2.1
GTCCTTGGCATAGTCCAGGGTATCTCGCGGCAAAGGGGGCCGCAGCAGGACGTGATGCAGGCGGCGCAGCTCGTCACTGGCCCGCAACACCCCGGCACGTAGCCGGCTCGGCCCCCCCAACCTTGCGGATTTGTAGCTTCCCGAGGGACCGGCTATGCCGGAGATCTCGCTGCTGGCGGCGAAGCCAAGCACGTTTTGGCGGGCCGAATAGACCTTCAGACCGGTATCCCAAAAGCGTTCGAGCGCGACGTCCCATGGCATTTTCATGACGGCGAGCGCCGACAACAGACCCTGCGCGCCCTCCCGCGTCACCAGATAGGCGGCGGCCGAGCCTTGCGGGCCATGCAGCGCACGACCGATCTCGTCGCCTTCCGCCGTCTCGACGGCGCGCATGAAGAAGCTGATGCGATGGTTGATCAGTTTGATGACGTCGAAATCCGGCACCGCCGCGATGACGGCCTCGATGCGCCGCATGGTGTCTTCGCTGAAGAGGACGTCGTCCTCGACGATCAGGCCATGGGCGCTGCCACCGGCCACGAACGTTTCCAGCGCCTGGATATGGCTGCGGTAACAGGCATATTCGCCGGAAAGGATGTCGCGCCCGCTCAGCTTGCGTGCGGCTGGCAGATCGATCTCCGTCCAGGCCTCTTTGGCAAGCGCATGGCCGTCGACGGCGGCAATGCGCTGCAAGGTCAGGCCTGCCGCTTCGGCGCTGGCGAGCAATTCGCTCCAGCGCTGGGTCTCGCGATCGAGGTTGATGGCGAAGATAGGAAGGTTCATTGAAGTTCCATGTTGAGCCGCCACCCACCCGGCCGACCTATGTATGGAAAGAAGGAGATGTTCAAGGCGACACTATCCAGATCATGTGCAAGACCTGAATTTGCCGCGACGGCTTTGGCTCATCTGAATTTATGACACAATCGAACTGTTAGCCGATCGGCTTCATGGAAGATCGCAAAGGTACTCTCGGTCCTAAGTGTCCGGAACGGACCTGAGCGGGATGGCTGGGGCGCCAGGATTCGAACCTGGGAATGTCGGTACCAAAAACCGATGCCTTACCACTTGGCGACGCCCCAATTGCCGTCAGAGTCGCTTGTGCGGCGCGTTATTAGCAGAGCAGCCAAAAAGCACAATGCCCCATGAATGGTGGTGAGAACGCCTGTTTGGGCAGCAAAAGCAACGCCACCAGACGGCACCAGCTGGCTATTCGGACCACACCGCCATCTCGTTGCCGGCCGGATCGGCAAAGTGGAAACGGCGGCCGCCAGGGAACGCGAAGATCGGTTTGACGACCGTGCCGCCGGCGTTTTCGACAGCCTCGAGGGTCGCCTCCAGATCCCTGCTGTACAGCACCGGCAGCGGCTTCGATGGCGCTTCGGCGGCGTCGGCCTGAAAACCCCCGTCCAGGCCTTCGGCAAAGGCCGAATAGGTCGGCCCATAGTCAGTGAACGACCAGGCAAAGGCGGAACTGTAGAAGGCCTTCAGCCGGTCCAGCGTTCCGCCCGTAGCCGGCATTTCCAGATAGTCGAGTTTTCCGGACAGTTTCATAGCCACCTCTTTGTTCACTGTATGTTCTACTCCAGAATCCCCGGCATAGCAAACCTTTTTGCCGCATCCTGAGGCACGGCTTTGCTTAATCGATTGTAGTGGCCGGGCGGCTTTGCCGACGCCTTGCCTTTCGCACTGCAGCATCATATCGCTCCAAGGGCGGACCGGCGGAACTTTCCGTTTCGCCAATCTTTCCAATCTCCTGCAACCGGAGAGCGATGCATGACCAAATGGGTTTTCACCTTTGGCGATGGTGCGGCGGAGGGCCGTGCCAGCGACAAGAATCTCCTGGGCGGCAAAGGCGCCAACCTAGCCGAGATGTGCAGCCTGGGGCTGCCGGTGCCGCCGGGCTTCACCATCACCACGGAGGTCTGCAACGCCTACTACGCCAACGGCCGTATTTATCCGGCCGGGTTGGAAGCCGATGTCGCGGTCGCGCTCGATCACATCGGCCGGCTGACCGGTCGTCGGTTCGGCGACCCGTCGAAACTGCTGCTGGTGTCGGTGCGTTCTGGCGCTCGCGCCTCGATGCCCGGCATGATGGACACCGTCCTCAATCTCGGCCTGAACGACGAGACGGTCGAGGCGCTGGCCGCCGATTCCGGCGATGCGCGCTTTGCCTATGACAGCTACCGCCGCTTCATCCAGATGTATTCCGATGTCGTCATGGGTCTCGACCACGAAGTGTTCGAGGAAATCCTGGAGGACCAGAAGGGCGGGCTCGGGCACGAGCTCGACACCGAACTGACGGCGCTCGAATGGCAGGGCGTCATCGCGCTCTACAAGGCCAAAGTCGAGGAAGAGCTTGGCAGGCCGTTTCCGCAGGATCCGCATGAGCAGCTCTGGGGCGCGATATCAGCCGTGTTCTCGAGCTGGATGAACAACCGCGCCATCACCTATCGCCGCCTGCACGATATTCCCGAAAGCTGGGGCACGGCGGTCAACGTCCAGGCCATGGTGTTCGGCAATATGGGCGAAACCTCGGCCACCGGCGTTGCCTTCACGCGCAACCCATCGACCGGCGAAAAGATGCTCTATGGCGAGTTCCTGGTGAACGCGCAGGGCGAGGACGTCGTTGCCGGCATCCGCACGCCGCAGAACATCACCGAAGCGGCGCGTATCGCAGCAGGCTCGGACAAGCCGTCGCTGCAGAAGCTGATGCCTGACGCGTTCCAGTCCTTCGTCACCATCTCCGATAGTCTGGAGAAGCACTACCGCGACATGCAGGATCTCGAATTCACCATCGAGCGCGGCAAATTGTGGATGCTGCAGACCCGCTCCGGCAAGCGCACCGCCAAGGCGGCGCTGAAAATTGCCGTCGAGATGGCGCGCGACAGGCTCATCACGAAAGAGGAAGCCGTTGCCCGTATCGACCCGGCCTCGCTCGACCAGTTGCTGCATCCCACCATCGACCCCAAGGCCGCGCGCGACGTCATCGGCATCGGACTGCCGGCCTCGCCCGGTGCCGCTACCGGCGAGATCGTCTTTTCCTCAGCTGACGCCGAGGACTTGAAGACACAAGGGCGCAAGGCGATCCTAGTGCGCATCGAGACCAGTCCCGAAGACATCCACGGCATGCATGCGGCGGAAGGCATCCTGACCACGCGCGGCGGCATGACCAGCCACGCCGCGGTGGTGGCGCGCGGCATGGGCAAGCCTTGCGTCTCGGGTGCCGGCTCGCTGCGCGTCGACTATAGGGCCGGCACGCTGCTCTCGATGGGGCAGACCTTCCGCAAAGGCGACATCATCACCATCGATGGCGGCAACGGCCAGGTGCTGAAGGGCGCGGTTGCCATGCTGCAGCCTGAACTGTCAGGCGATTTTGCCGCCATCATGGAATGGGCGGACGCGGTGCGGCGCATGAAGGTGCGCACCAATGCCGAAACACCGCTCGATGCGCGCATGGCGCGCTCCTTCGGCGCCGAAGGCATCGGGCTTTGCCGCACGGAGCACATGTTCTTCGACGGCGACCGCATCGTCGCCATGCGCGAGATGATCCTGGCCGACACCGAAAAGGACCGGCGCGCCGCACTCGCCAAGCTTCTGCCCATGCAGCGCTCGGATTTCCTCGAACTGTTCGAGATCATGGCCGGCCTGCCGGTGACGATCCGACTGCTCGATCCGCCGCTGCACGAATTCCTCCCCAAGACCGAGGCTGAAATCGCCGAGGTCGCCGCCGCCATGAACGTGTCGCCCGACAAGCTCAGGCAGCGCACCGAGGCACTGCACGAGTTCAACCCGATGCTCGGCCATCGTGGCTGCCGCCTGGCCGTCTCCTACCCCGAGATCGCCGAGATGCAGGCACGGGCCATTTTCGAGGCGGCCGTGGAGGCCGGCAGGAAGGCCGGCGCCCTGGTGGTCCCCGAGATCATGGTGCCGCTCGTCGGCCTGGTGAAGGAACTCGACTACGTCAAGGCG
>NZ_RZRA01000523.1:0-3956 GCF_003998945.1 Mesorhizobium sp. M7A.F.Ca.CA.003.01.2.1
CACGAAATGGATGTCCATCAGGCCGGCCGGATAGGCGATCGCTGCATGGCCGCCATTGAGGATGCGGATTTTCATCAGTTCATAAGGCGCAACGTCTTTGACGAACTGCACGCCGACCTTTTCCAGCGGCGGCCGGCCATCGGTGAAATGGTCCTCCAGCACCCACTGCCGGAACGGCTCGCAGAACACCGGCCAGTTGTCCTCGAGGCCGAAATCCTTGGCCAGGATGCCGCGCTCGCGGTCGGTGGTGGCCGGCGTGATGCGATCGACCATGCCGTTCGGAAAGGCGACATGCTCGCTGACCCAGTTCGCCAGATCCTCGTCGATCAAACGGGCCAGGCCGATGACGCCATCCGAGGTGACATGGCCATTGTGGGGAATGTTGTCGCACGACATCACGGTGAACGGCACGGTGCCTTCATCGCGGCGGCGCATCAGCCCGGCAAGGATGATGCCGAACACCGTCTTCGGCGTGGCGCCGGCCTGCGCGTCGGCGACGATGTCGGGATGGGTCGGGTTGAACACGACGGAGGCCGGGTCGATGAAATAGCCACCTTCGGTGATGGTCAGCGAAACGATCTTGATCGCCGGGTCGGCAAGCCGTTCGATCACACCGGCCGCATCGCCGGGCATCAGGAAGTCGATCATCGCGCCGGTGACGCGTGCGCTCATATGGCCGCTATCCTGCTCGACCACCGTGGTGAGCCAGTCCTGCTCTTCCAGTTTGCCGCGACCGATCTTTTCGCCGTCGAACACGCCGGCACCGATCAGCGCCCAGTCATGGCCGATGCCCGCATTGAACAGATCGTCGAGATAGACGGCCTGATGCGAGCGGTGGAAATTGCCGACGCCGAAATGCACGATGCCGGCCTTCAGCGTCGCGCGGTCATACTTCGGACCTGCGACGTTGGCGGGCAGCTTGGAGAGGTTAGAGGACGAGAGTTTCACGGTCATCTGTTTTACCCTTTGGCCGGGTTTCGGCCTTCGTTACGCTCCTCTCCCCGTCGGGGAGCGGATAAGGGGTGGCACTTGCTACGCGCCCGCTGAAGTCGGCCTCTGCTCCCCGCGGAGGGACGAGGAGCAGAGGCCGTCCCCCGCCCTCAACTCATCCACTGGCCGCCATCGACATTGTAGGTCTGGGCGACGATGTATTCGGCGTCGCTGCTGGCGAGAAACACAGCCATGCCGGTGAGGTCCTGTGCCGTGCCCATGCGGCCATACGGCACCGCCTCGCCGACCAGTTTCTTCTTCTCGCCCCTCGGCCGGTTCTCATATTTGGCGAACAGCGAATCGACGTGATCCCAGTGCTCGCCGTCGACGACGCCAGGGGCAATCGCGTTGACGTTGATGCGGTGCTTGATCAGGTCGAGCCCCGCCGACTGGGTCAGCGAGATGACGGCGGCCTTGGTGGCGCAATAGACGCCGACCAGCGCCTCGCCGCGCCGTCCGGCCTGGCTCGCCATGTTGATGATCCTGCCGCCCTTGCCTCGCGCGATCATCGAGCGGGCGGCTGCCTGCAGCATGAACAGCGTGCCGGCGACATTGACGGAAAACAACTTGTCGTAGCTTGCCCTGGTGATTTCGACGATCGGCGCCAGGTCGAACAGGGCGGCGTTGTTGATCAGGATATCGAGGCCACCGGTCTTCGTCTCGACGGCTTTCACCGCCGCCTCGATCGAGGCGAGGTCGGTGACGTCGAGCTTGACCGCATAGGCCTTGCCGCCAATCTCGGCGGCGGTCTTCTGCGCCGCCTCGAGATTGATGTCGCCGATGGCGACGGTTGCGCCTTCGCCGGCATAGGCTTCGGCGAAGGCTCTGCCGATGCCGCGGGCCGAACCCGTGATCAGCGCGGATTTGCCGGCCAGTCGCATGTTCAGATTGCCTTTCCGTCGGCGCCAAAGCGATGCAGCTTGGCCTTGTCTGGTGTCAGGTAAATGGTGTCGCCGTGATGGACGCCGAGTTCGCCGTCGGCGCGCACGGTCAGCGGACCGACGCCGTCGGCCTGGACGTGCAGGAAGGTGTCGGAGCCGAGATGCTCGGCGACGCCGACGACTGCCTTCCATTCGCCCGCCCTGGTCGAGATCTCCAGGTGTTCGGGACGGATGCCGATGGTCTTGGCGCCGTTTTTGGCAGCCGGCGCGCCCTCGATCAGGTTCATCTTCGGCGAGCCGATAAAGCTGGCGACGAACAGGTTCTTCGGCGTCTTGTAGAGCTCCATCGGCGAGCCGACCTGCTCGATGTTGCCGGCGTTCAGCACGACGATCTTGTCGGCCATGGTCATCGCTTCAACCTGATCGTGGGTAACGTAGATCATGGTGGTTTTGAGCTGATGGTGCAGCTCGCTGATCTCCAGCCGCATGGTGCCGCGCAGTGCCGCATCGAGATTGGACAGCGGTTCGTCGAACAGGAAGGCGGTCGGCTGACGCACGATGGCGCGGCCGATCGCGACGCGCTGGCGCTGGCCGCCTGGAAAGCTGGCCGGGCCGGCGTTCGAGATAGTTGGTCAGGTTGAGCACGCGCGCCGCGTCTCCCACCTTCTTGTCGATGGTCGCCTTGTCCTCACCGGCCATCTTCAGCGGGAAGCCGATGTTCTTGGCCACCGTCATGTGCGGATAGAGCGCGTAAGACTGGAACACCATGGCGAGCTTGCGCTTGGCCGGTGCCTCGCCGGTGACGTCGCGGCCGTCGATGTTGATGGAGCCGCCGCTGGTGTCCTCGAGCCCGGCGATCAGGCGCAGCAGCGTTGACTTGCCGCAACCCGACGGGCCGACAAAGACGACGAACTCGCCATTCTCGATCACCAGGTCGAGACCGGGGATGATGGACGTCGCTCCGAAGGATTTCGAGACGTTCTTGAGCGTGATGTTTCCCATGGTTTCCTCCCCGAGGGGTTATTTCTGCCGATTGCTTCGGGCAATTCCGTTATTTCACCGCACCAAATGTCAGGCCGCGCACCAGCTGCTTCTGGCTGAACCAGCCCATGATCAGGATCGGCGCGATGGCCAGCGTCGAGGCGGCCGAAAGCTTCGCCCAGAACAGGCCTTGCGGGCTTGAGAACGAGCTGATGAAGGCGGTCAGGGGTGCGGCTTCCGTCGTCGTCAGCCGGATCGTCCAGAACGCCTCGTTCCAGGCCAGGATGATGTTGAGCAGCATTGTCGAGGCGATGCCCGGCACCGCCATCGGCGTCAGCACATAGACGATCTCGTTCCACAGCGATGCGCCGTCCATGCGCGCCGCTTCCAGGATCTCGCCAGGGATTTCGCGGAAATAGGTGTAGAGCATCCACACCACGATCGGCAGGTTGATCAGCATCAGCATGATCATGAGGCCGATGCGGCTGCCGAGCAGGCCTGTGTCGCGGAAGATCAGGTAGATCGGGAACAGCACCGCGACCGCCGGCATCATCTTGGTGGACAGCATCCACATCAAGATGTCCTTGGTCCGCTTGGTCGGCGAGAAGGCCATCGACCATGCCGCCGGTATGGCGACCAGCAGGGCCAGGATGGTCGAGCCGACCGAGAGCAGCACCGAGTTGAAGAAGAACTTGAAGTAGCCGCTCTGTGCCTGGACCTCGGTATAGCTCTCGAACGTTCCCGACGGGATGATGCTGAAGCCCTGGATGGCTTCCTGCTCCGACTTGAACGAGGTGATGATCGTGTAGAGGATCGGGAAGAAGATCAGCAGGGCGACGATCCAGGCGGCAACCGTCGCGATCGTCTTGTGCCGGGTGGTGACTGAGCGTGCCATCGTAGCCTCCCTTACTTGTCCAGGTTCTTGCCGACGGCGCGCATGGCGAAGAAGGCAACGATATTGGCGAGAATGACGGCGATCACACCGCCGGCGGATGCCTGGCCGATTTTGAACTCCAGCAACGCCTTCTGGTAGACGAGGAAGGGCAGGTTGGTGGAGGCGTATCCCGGGCCGCCATTGGTGGTGACGAGGATCTCGGCATAGAC
>NZ_RZRA01000524.1:0-3952 GCF_003998945.1 Mesorhizobium sp. M7A.F.Ca.CA.003.01.2.1
CCGCCGGACTGGTGCAGCTGGCGATCGTCTGGGTGGCAGTGCGCCATGCCGGCATCTCGATCGGCTTTCGCCGTCCCAGAATGACGCCCGCGGTCAAGCGGCTGCTGATCCTGGCGCTGCCGGCGGCCATCACCGGCGGCATCACACAGATCAACCAGCTGATCGGCACGGCGATCGCCTCGGCGCAGAACAGCGCGGTGTCCTCGCTCGCCTATGCCGACCGCATCTACCAGTTGCCGCTCGGCGTGGTCGGTGTCGCGGTCGCCATCGTGCTGTTGCCCGAACTGTCGCGCGCGCTGAAGTCGGGCAATCTGATCGAGGCGGCCAATCTGCAAAACCGCTCGGTCGAGTTCACACTGTTCCTGACGCTGCCGGCAGCCGCCGCACTCTGGGTGATGTCGGAGCCGATCGTACGGCTGGTCTATGAGCGCGGCGCGTTCGCCGCCAACGGCTCGACGCCAACGGTGGCGGCGATCCTGGCGATCTTCGGCCTCGGCCTCCCGGCCTTCGTGCTGATCAAGGCATTCACGCCGGGCTATTTCGCCCGAGAGGACACGCGTACTCCGATGATCTTTGCCGCCATCTCGGTGGCGGTGAACGTCACCACGGCGCTGACGCTGTTTCCACGGATGGGCGCGCCCGGCATCGCGGTGGCCTCGGCCGTCGCCGGCTGGGTCAACGCGGTGATGCTGCTCGGCGTCCTGATCCGGCGCGGCCACTGGGGCCGCGACGTGCCGCTGATGAAGCGCATTCCACGTCTGGTGCTGTCGGCTATCGTGATGGGGGCAGCGCTCTATTTTGCCGAGCATTGGTTCGCCGTCAGGCTCGGGCCCGGCTCGCCGCTGGTGGTCAAGGCGACGACGCTGCTGTCGCTGGTCGCGGGTGGGGCGCTGCTGTACTTCATCACGGCGTTTGCCACCGGCGGCGCCGATTTCGGCATGATCCGTCGCAACGTCAAGCGGGGATCTGGCAAGTCGGCGCCACCGATCGCAAAGACCGACCTGGACGAGTAGCGCCCGACACGCTCGCAGCGCCGTCTTGATCGCAGCGCCGTCTTCGTCCATAAGCGCGCCGTCGCAAGACTTTCGCCGCGCGCGGTTTCCAGCCGCGTGATTGGCTCCGAAAAGTCTGCAACTTTTCGGAATCACGCTTATACGGCCCTCCACAAGCCATGAGGACAATCATGACCGCCTTCAAGCCACTCGTCTTTTCCGGTGTCCAGCCGACCGGCAATCTGCATCTCGGCAATTATCTCGGCGCCATCAAGAAATTCGTTGCCCTGCAGGACACCTCCGATTGCATCTATTGCGTCGTCGACCTGCATTCGCTGACAGCCCAACTCGTTTATGAAGACCTGGCCGACCAGACGCGGTCGATCACTGCGGCGTTCCTGGCCTCCGGCATCGATCCGAAGAAGCACATCGTCTTCAACCAGTCACGGGTCATGCAGCACGCCGAGCTTGCCTGGATCTTCAATTGCGTGGCGCGCATCGGCTGGATGAACCGCATGACGCAGTTCAAGGACAAGGCCGGCAAGGACCGCGAGAATGCCTCGCTCGGCCTGCTCGCCTATCCCTCGCTGATGGCTGCCGACATCCTGCTCTACCGTGCCACCCACGTCCCTGTCGGTGAGGACCAGAAACAACATCTGGAGCTCACCCGCGACATCGCGCAGAAATTCAACAACGACTTCTCCGACCGTATCGCAGCGCTCGGCGTCGGCGTCGAGATGCAGGTCGGCGAAGAGACCGTGAACGGCTATTTCCCGCTGACCGAGCCGGTCATCGGCGGGCCGGCGGCGCGCATCATGTCGCTGCGCGACGGCTCCAAGAAGATGTCCAAATCGGACCCGTCTGATCTGTCGCGCATCAACCTGACCGACGACGCCGATGACATCTCGAAGAAGATCCGCAAGGCCAAGACCGATCCGGAAGCGTTGCCGAGCGAGCTGGATGGCCTGGCCGGCCGGCCCGAGGCAGAAAACCTGGTCGGCATCTATGCGGGTCTCGCCGAGATGTCGAAGGCGGATGTGCTCAAGCAATTCGCCGGCCAGCAGTTTTCCGTGTTCAAGCCGGCCTTGGCCGATCTTGCTGTGGAAAAACTGGCGCCGATCGCCAGCGAGATGCGCCGCATTTCGGATGACCGCGCCTATGTCGACGCGGTGCTCAAGGACGGCGGCGAGCGCGCCGGCGTGCTGGCCGAAGCGACGATGAAGACGGTGCGCGACATTATCGGCCTGCTGCAGGGCTGATCGCGACATCGGGTGCACTGGCACAAGGCCGGCGGCTTGCCGCCGGTCCGCCGCAGTGGCAGATTGCGCCGCAAGACACCGAGTAGATAGACATGGTCTCCAAACGCCTCAGCCGCGAAGCCGGCCATCGCAGGAAATTCCTGACGATCATCGACGACACGCCGGAATGCGAGCGTGCCGTCGCCTATGCCTCGAAACGGGCGCAGAGCACCAGCGGCACGCTGGTGCTGCTCTATGTCATCGTGCCGGACGATTTCCAGCATTGGCTGGGTGTCGAGAAGATCATGCGCGAGGAAGCTAACGCCACGGCGCGCGCCGCACTCGACAGCTATGCCAACAAGGTGCGCCAGAAGCTCGGCATCGAGCCCGAGATGGTGGTCCGCGAAGGCAAGCCGACGGAAGAGATTCACAAATTGATCGAGGAAGACCAGGACATCGCCATCCTGGTGCTGGCCGCCGGTGCGGGCAAGGAAGGCCCGGGACCGCTGGTCGGCGCCGTGGCCGGCAAGGGTGCCGCCTTCCCGATCCCGGTGACTGTCGTGCCGCAGAACCTTTCGGACGAGGAAATAGACAGCCTGGCCTGAGGTGTGCTGATTTTCAGGTGATGCCGGCCTGACCTGAATCTCAACACACCTTCGGGCGCGTCCCAGGGGCGCGCAAAAAACATTCCGCCAGCCAGCCATTCCGGCGATGCGTTTCGCTTGAATGTCCAGCCAATTGAGCCTATTTAGAATTGTTCCAAACTAGATGCCCAACCGGGCACGGAGACGGCCATGTTCATCCAGACCGAATCGACGCCAAACCCGGCGACGCTGAAATTCCTGCCCGGCAAGGAAGTGCTTGTGGAAGGCACCGCCGATTTCCGCGATGCCGACAGCGCCGCCGTCGCCTCGCCGCTGGCCGGCCGGCTGTTCGAAATTCCTGGCGTCACCGGCGTTTTCTTCGGCTATGACTTCATCACCGTGACCAAGGATGGCCCCGACTGGCAGCATTTGAAGCCGGCGATCCTCGGCGCCATCATGGAGCATTTCATGTCCGGCGCGCCCGTCATGGCCAAGGCCGGCCCGGCCGCCGAGACCAGCCAGACCGGTGAGTTCTACGACAAGGCCGACGAGGAGCTGGTCATCACCATCAAGGAGCTGCTCGACACGCGGGTGCGCCCGGCGGTCGCCCAGGATGGCGGCGACATCACCTTCCGCGGCTTCGAGAATGGCACGGTGTTCCTGCACATGAAGGGTGCCTGCGCCGGCTGCCCGTCATCGACGGCGACGCTGAAGCACGGCATCCAGAACCTTCTGCGCCATTTCGTGCCGGAAGTGCAGCAGGTCGAGCAGGTCTCCTGACGCCCGTTTTGACAATTCTACCCTGCTGACCGTCTGGTCCGATTTCTTCGCTTCCGGCGCATCGGTCAGAAGGAACTCCAAAATGATCTACGAACTTCGGGTTTACCGGGCTCTGCCGGGACGCTTGCCGGCGCTTCTTGATCGCTTCGACAAGATCACGCTCAAATTATGGGAAAAGCACGGTATCCGCCAAGCGGGTTTCTTTACCACGCTGATCGGAGCTTCGAACAACGAACTGACCTACATGCTGGCATGGGAATCGCTGGCCGAACGCGAAGAGCGCTGGACGGCGTTCGTGAAGGACCCTGCCTGGACGCAGGCGCGGGAAGACTCCGAGCGTGATGGCCAGATCACCGAG
>NZ_RZRA01000525.1:0-3939 GCF_003998945.1 Mesorhizobium sp. M7A.F.Ca.CA.003.01.2.1
CTCGGCCTGTCGCCGGACTCGATCTTCCAGACCTCGACCGTGCGCGAGGAGTTCCTCAAGCGCTTCATGAATTCGGTGATCACCTCGGTCGGCGCGTCGAGCCTCGCCATCATCATCGGCAGCCTCGCCGCCTACGGGCTCACCCGCTATCGCTACCATTTCGCCTGGTTCAAGAACGAGGACATCTCGTTCTTCTTCCTGTCGCAGCTGATCCTGCCGCCGGTGGTGCTGGCGCTGCCCTTCCTGGTGCTCTACCGCGAGGTCGGCCTGCTCGACACGCGCATCGGGCTGATCCTGCTCTACACGCTGATGGTGCTGCCGATCGTCATCTGGATCATGCGCGACCAGTTCAACTCGATCCCGGTCGAGCTCGAGGAAGCCGCCCTTGTCGACGGGCTGTCGATCTGGGGCGCGTTCTTCCGCATCGTCATGCCGATCGCGCTGCCGGGCATGGTCGCCGCCTTCATCCTGGCGATGGTGCTGTGCTGGAACGAGTATTTCTTCGCCGCCCTTTTGACCTCGACCGACGCCAAGACGATCCCGGTCATGGTGGCGAGCCAGACCGGCTCGCAAGGCATCAACTGGTGGTCGATGGCGGCACTAGCGACGGCGGCCATCGCGCCGCTCGCCGTCATTGGCATCGCGTTGGAGCGCTATCTGATCATGGGCATGACCGCGGGCGCGGTGAAGTAGCATGGCGCCCTCTTACCTTCTCCCCCTTGTGGGAGAAGGGAAGCCGCGCGCTAGCGTCCCAATATTGCCCGCAGGTGGTCCATGATCATGGCGACGCCCTTCTGCCCGAGCTCTGCCGAAGCATCCTTGGCGCTCGCCGTGTACCAGCCGGTATTGTCGGCGAAGTGATTGGCATCGACAGCCTCCGGGCATAGCGCCAGCATCAGCGAGGTCTCGCCAATGCCGGCATGGTCGAACGGGTACTTGCCGTTCATGTCAGCCGACATCAGCGGATGCACCTGCACCCAGTTGAAGAAATTTTCACCCGCCGCGTGTCCTGAATAATAGTCCGCCATCGCCTGCGACCCCCACCAGCCCTCGCCGCGCTCCTTTTCGAGGAAGCGGAAGATCGCCTGGCGGCCGGCGGCCTTGAACGCCAGATCGGTCGGCATGCCGGCGACAAAGTTCTCGGTCTGGTGGTGGATAATGGCGTGGATGTTGCGGAAGCCGATGCGCAACAGGCTGTAGAACAGCTCCTCGCCGAACGGCGCCAGCGCATTGCCGCCGACCTGCACCGAGCCGCTGCCTTCCGGCGGCGCCACCGCATAGCTTGCCGCACCGTAGTAGAAGGGCGGCAGGATGACGACGTCCTTCTCCTTTTCGAACAGCTCCAGCGTCTTGATGACGGCCAGCGTGTCCATGCCGACGGCCATATGCTCGCCATGGTATTCCAGCACGCCGAGCGGCAGAGCGACCGGCCAATTCTCGGCGATCGCCCTGCGGATCTGGTGTGGCAGCATCAGTTCATAGCGCATGATCTATTCCATGTTGGTGTGGCGGGCGCGCATGGCTTCGGGCGACACGCCGGTCAATTCCCTAAGCTTCAGCACCATCACCTCAAACAGCAGGAACAGCGCGCCTTCGAACACCGAGCCCATCGGCAGGACCGATGTTTTTTGCGCCCCCTGATCGTTGGCCATGGTCTGCGCGGGAATGAGCAGCGTGAAGTCGGCAAGCCTTGCCGCGCTGCCTTCGGCCTGGGCGGTCAGCAGGAGATTGGTTGCACCTGCTTGGCGCGCGACCTGCATCAGGGTCAGCACGGTCGAGGTTTCTCCCGGCCCGGAACTGACCAGGAAGACATCGCCCTGCCCCAGCGGCGGCGTGTTCATGTCGCCGACCACGGAAACCGGCAGGCCCAAATGGTAGAGCCGCATGGCAAAACCCTTGACCTGCAAGGCCTCGCGGCCGCAGCCATAGACGACGATCTGTCGCGCGCCGGCTAGCGTTTTGCAGGCGGCGTCGATCCGGCTTTCGTCGATGCGTGCCAGCACGCCACCCAGCTCCTCAAGTGAGGTCTCGAACAGGCTTTTGCTCTTGTCGCTCACCGCAAACCCGCCATTGAAAAATCACCCTGGTATTTGCCGCTCTTGCTGCCACGAACAGCTTGATTTCGTTCATGCTAGCAACCGCGAAAATGCGTGTCCAACGCGCAGCTATGCTTTTGCCTGATCACAGGCGTGATAGTGTCATGTCAGACAAATCAGGCGAGGCAAACAGCAGGATATGAAGACACGGCATTTCGACCGCATCGGCAATGGCGGCATCAGTTTCACCGAGCTCGGCTTCGGCGCGGCGCCGCTCGGCAATCTCTACCGTGCCGTCTCCGACGAGGACGCCAACGCTACGCTGGAGGCCGCCTGGGCGACCGGCTGCCGCTACTACGACACCGCGCCGCTCTATGGGCTCGGCCTCTCGGAAACGCGGCTCAACCCGTTCCTGCGCGGCAAGAAGCGCGACGACTATGTGCTGTCGAGCAAGGTCGGCCGCATCATGCGTGCCTGCCCGCCCGAAGAGCGCACCGGCATCGGCAAGTTCTTCGACACGCCATCACGCCGCGAGGTGTACGACTACAGCTATGACGGTGTCATGCGCTCGTTCGAAGCCTCGCTTGAGCGCCTCGGCGTCGACCGGATCGACATCCTCTTCGTGCACGATGTCGACATCTTCACGCATGGCAGCAAGGAAGCCTCCGACCGGCGCATCGAGGAGTTCATGCGCTCGGGCTATTACGGCCTGCTGTCGCTGCGCGACCAGGGCGTGATCAAGGCGTTCGGCGGCGGCATCAATGAGTGGCAGGTCGCGCAGACGCTGGCTGAGCGCGGCGACTTCGATCTGTTCCTGCTGGCCGGGCGCTATACGCTCTTGGAACAGGAGGCGCTGACGTCCTTCCTGCCGCTCTGCCAGGCACGCGGCATCGGCATCGTTCTCGGCGGACCCTACAACTCCGGCATCCTCGCAACAGGGCCGAAGCCCGGAGCCTACTACAACTACTCCGAAGCGCCGAAGGACATACTCGACCGGGTCGCCGGGATCGAGAACGTCTGCAAGCGTCATGGTGTCAGGCTGATCGAGGCCGCCCTGCAATTCCCGCTGCTGCATCCTTCAGTCGTTTCGGTGATCCCCGGTGGCCAACGGCCGAGCGAAGTCGAGAGCAATCGCTCGCTGCTCGATGCGAAACTGCCCGCAGCACTTTGGGCGGATCTCAAGGAGGAAGGTCTTATGCGCACTGATGCGCCGACCGCATAAGCCGGCCGCGTCGCGTCAGCGTCGGGCACCAAAATGAAAAGCCGGGCAAGCCCGGCTTTTCTGGTCGCATGAACCGGCGTAGGGCACCAAAATGAAAAGCCGGGCAAGCCCGGCTTTTCTGAGGTCTCTGAAAAGAAAAAACGCTTAGTTGACTGCGTCCTTGAGGCCTTTGCCGGCCGAGAACTTCGGCACGGTACGCGCCGGGATCTTCACTTCGGCGCCGGTCTGAGGATTGCGGCCGGTCGAGGCGGCACGCTTTGACACGGTGAAATTGCCAAAGCCGACAAGCCGGACATCGCCGCCCTTCTTCAGTTCGCCGGTGATCACGGAAAATACCGCATCGACCGCCGACTGCGCGTCACCCTTCGAAATGCTCGCGGCGTCGGCGACAGCGGACACCAGTTCGTTCTTGTTCATAAAAATTCCCTTCCATGAGAACACCGGAACTATCGACTCATCCGGCAGGAAACGGACTTTAGAAAGAAGCGCTCCCGCAACCAAGTCGAAAAGGCAGGAAAAAAGCGGAAAAAGCCCGGAATTCCGGGGTTTTTCACATGAAAAAGCCGGGCGTCAGGCCCGGCTCTCCGTTTGTGCGCTGCAACCTCGACGAAAACCAACGCATGGCCCCGAAAACCGTAGCCGGTTTGCGGCAAGGGCCATGCGCAAGTCTGGGCGTTAGAG
>NZ_RZRA01000526.1:0-3935 GCF_003998945.1 Mesorhizobium sp. M7A.F.Ca.CA.003.01.2.1
CTGCTGACGGGCCAGCACATGCGCACGGCGCTGGTGTCGCAGGGGTCGAGCCTGTTTGCGCCGGTCGTGCCGGTCCTGCTTTGCGCGCCGAAATTCCTCGAAGGCTCGATGTCGCTCGGACAGGTGATGCAGGCTGCCTCCGCCTTCGCCATCGTGCAGGGCGCGTTCGGATGGCTGGTCGACAACTACCCGCGTCTTGCCGACTGGAACGCCTCGGCGCGACGCATCGCCTCGCTGATGATGTCGCTCGACGGGCTCGAGCGTGCGGAGCAGAGCGACGCGCTCGGACGCATCCAGCACGGCGAAACCGAAGACGGTGCGATGCTCAGCCTCGACGATCTCTCCGTCACGCTCGACGACGGCACCTCCGTGGTCAAGGAAACCGAGGTTGCGATCGAACCGGGCGAGCGTGTGCTGGTGGCTGGCGAATCCGGCTCGGGCAAGTCGACGCTGGTGCGGGCCGTTGCCGGCCTGTGGCCATGGGGCGGCGGCAGCGTCAATTTTCATGCCGACAGGCGACTGTTCATGCTGCCGCAACGCCCCTACATCCCCTCGGGCACGCTTCGCCGCGCGGTCGCCTATCCCGCGGCCGCGGACAAGTGGACGATCAAACAGATCAAGGCCGCCCTGGACAAGGTCGGCTTGGCCTATCTTGCCGAAAGGATCAAGGAAGAAGCGCCATGGGACCAGACGCTGTCGGGCGGCGAAAAGCAGCGTCTCGCTTTCGCGCGCCTGCTGCTGCACCGCCCCGATATCGTCGTGCTGGATGAAGCAACCTCGGCGCTCGACGAGAAGAGCCAGGACGCCATGATGGCGACGGTGATCCGCGAATTGCCCGATGTCACCATCATCAGCGTGGCGCACCGTGCCGAGCTGGAAGCCTTCCACAGCCGCAAGATCACCCTCGAACGGCGGGAGGGCGGCGCCAAGCTTGTCAGCGACATCAACCTCGTGCCGCGCAAGCGCAACCTGCTGAAGCGCGCCTTGTGGGGCTCCGGCAGTCGGGTCGAAAGGGCGCGCAAGGAGTAAGGCGCCGCTGCCCCGGGCACCGCGCAACTATGATGCGTATATGTCCTTGTAGGTGTCGCGCAGCAGGTTCTTCTGTACCTTGCCCATGGTGTTGCGCGGCAGTTCATCGACGAAGATCACCCGCTTCGGATGCTTGTATTTCGCCACCCGTCCGGCGATGGCACCGAGAATTTCGGCGCCGGTGATCCGCGAAGACGGCGCCCGCACGACGATGGCGGTGACGCCTTCGCCGAAATCCGGATGGGCAACGCCGATGACGGCGCTTTCGCTAACCCCGTCGAGCGCATCGATCTCGCTTTCGAGTTCCTTCGGATAGATATTGTAGCCGCCCGATATGATCAGGTCCTTGCCGCGGCCGACGATGTGGACGTAACCGTCGGCGTCGATCGTGCCGAGATCGCCGGTGATGAAAAAACCGCCGGCGCGGAATTCCGCCTTGGTCTTCTCCGGCATGCGCCAATAGCCGCCGAAGACGTTTGGGCCCTTCACCTCGATCATGCCGACCTCGCCCTGCGCAAGCGCTGCGCCACTGTCTGGATCGGCGATGCGAAGCGTGACGCCGGGCAAGGGCAAACCGACGGTCCCGGCGCGCCGCTCGCCCTCATAGGGGTTCGAGGTGTTCATGTTGGTCTCGGTCATGCCGTAGCGTTCGAGGATCGCGTGGCCGGTGCGCTCGCGCCAGGCCTTGTGCGTCTCGGCCAGCAGCGGAGCCGACCCGGAAATGAACACACGGATGTTTTTCGCCGCCTCATGGTCCAGCCCCTCATCCTGCAGCAGGCGCACGTAGAAGGTCGGCACCCCCATCAAGGCCGTGGCACGCGGCAGCAGCGAGACGATGCGGGCCGGATCGAACTTCTGCTCGAACAGCATCGAGGCGCCGGCCATCAGGACGACGTTGGTGGCGACGAACAGGCCGTGCGTGTGGAAGATCGGCAATGCGTGGATCAGCACGTCGTCTCCGGTGAAACGCCAGTGCTCGACCAGCACGCGCGCGTTCGAAGCAAGGTTCTCGTGGCTGAGCATGGCGCCTTTCGAACGACCGGTGGTTCCCGACGTGTAGAGGATTGCCGCGAGGTCATCCGGCCCGCGCGCCACGTCATGAAAATCCGTCGGCAGCCGCGAGGCCTGCTCGGTCAGCGATCCCCGGCCATCGCGGCCGAGCGTGACGGTGACGGCGCCCGTCTTTTCCGCCAGCGCGCCGATGTCGGCCGCTCTTGCCGGATCGCAGACGACCAGGCGTGGTTCCGCGTCGCCGAAGAAATACTCCAGCTCAGCCAGCGTGTAGGCGGTGTTGAGCGGCAGGAAGACGGCGCCGGCGCGCAGGCAGGCGAGATAGAGCATGACCGCTTCCGGGCTCTTCTCGACCTGCACGGCAACGCGGTCACCGGGCTCGACATCCAGTTGCAGGAGCGCATGCGCAAGCTGCGCCGAGCGGGCCAGCATATCGCCATAGGTGATCGAGCGGCCATCATCGGTTTCCATCAGCAAGCGCGCTGGCGCCGGCATCCGGGACCGGAACGCATCGAACAGATGATTGCTCATGAAGACTTCCCTGGGGTGCTGCGGCGCTGAGCATGCGCCTGTCGCGGCATGCCTCGGCGGCGAGAGTTCGCGGTTCTTGGCCGCGCCGTCAAGCCCGCCGACAGCGGTTCACGCCGGCCGCGCCGACGCAGGTTGCGTGCAAGAAACGAGCACAAGAGACCCGCCAGGAAACGACTGCTATCGCCGAGCGCGTTTGCCGGCGATTTCTTTCGTTTCCTCGTCCTGCTCGAAGCGCTTCATGCACATGGCCGCAGTCAACCGGTAGTGGTTGAGCAGGGCCTCGACGGCACCGTCGGCATTGCCGTCGAGGGCACATTCGGCGATCAGACGATGCTCGCCGAAATCGTCGCGCTGGACGCCTTCGCCATCATTGGCCATTTGCCGGTAGCGATAGGCGTGATCGGAGAGCTGGTCGCAAAAGCCCACCAGCCATTGCGACCGGCAGGCCGAAATCAGCACCCTGTGGAAGATGCGATGCAGCCTCTCCCAATCGGGATTGAGCGAGAAGAGATTCTGCGGTGCCAGACGTGACGCGCGTCCCAGGCGATGCAGCGCCAGCACGAGCTGTTCTTCCCATTCGGCGGTGCGGTGGGTGATGGATTCGCGAAGCGCTCGCTCCTCGAGCCAGCAGCGGGTGCGCGTCAGCTCCTCGAGTTCCGAGGCGCTGACCGGCATGATGAAGAAGCCGCGCTGGTCGTGCCGGCCGAGAAGCCCTTCCGAGGCGAGGCGATTGAGGGCTTCGCGGACAGGCGAGGCGCCGGCTCCATATTTGGAGACCACCCACTCGACCCGCAGCTTGCTCTCGGCTTCAAGGACACCGCCGAGAAGATCGTCCCGCAATTGCTGATAGACCGTAGTGGCAAGCGTGCTCTTCGGTCCGGCAGCGTCGTCGTTCAGATTGGCAGCTCCGTATGTCAAAGCGACTCCTTGTCCCCAGGACTTGTCCCGGGCGATCCGAAAGCATTCGCCTTCTCGTACTTGTACCATACAGGGCGAAGATTCGCCTGCTCAAGCAGAAGATCACGTTATTGTACTTTAGCACAAAGGAATATGCGGCATTTCGGAGTTCAATGCTGTAATTCCGCGCTTTTTCACAACCTGCGGGCACTTAACATGTTTTGTATGCACGCAGGAGAACCTGTTCTTTTTGTTCTTTTGTATTCGTGCGAGATCAACTGTCTGCTTTGGGCATAGACGACGGAGCTGAAAACCGAATCAGGCAATCGCTCACATCCGATGCCGTTGCCCCAAAAGCTTCACAAACCCGCCCGGCACCAGAACCTTAGCCGGCATGCAGGGCTGACGCGGGAACACTGCTGGTCAATCGGCTGCCTTATCGGCTGCCGTCCTGATCGCCTGGATGT
>NZ_RZRA01000527.1:0-3931 GCF_003998945.1 Mesorhizobium sp. M7A.F.Ca.CA.003.01.2.1
TTCCGCGTGCGCGGCGACACCATCGAAATCTTCCCGGCCCACCTGGAAGACCGCGCCTGGCGCATCTCGATGTTCGGCGACGAGATCGAGCAGATCACCGAATTCGACCCGCTGACCGGCCAGAAGACCGGCGAGCTGAAAAGCGTCAAGATCTACGCCAATTCGCACTATGTGACGCCGCGCCCGACGCTGAACCAGGCGATCAAGTCGATCAAGGAAGAGCTCAAGCACCGGCTGGTCGAACTCGAACGCGCCGGCCGCCTGCTTGAGGCACAGCGGCTGGAACAGCGCTGCCGCTTCGACCTCGAAATGCTGGAAGCCACCGGCTCGTGCGCCGGCATCGAGAACTATTCGCGCTATCTCACCGGCCGCCAGCCGGGCGATCCGCCGCCGACGCTGTTTGAGTACATCCCCGACAACGCACTGGTCTTCATCGACGAAAGCCATGTCACCGTGCCGCAGATCGGCGGCATGTATCGCGGCGACTTTCGCCGCAAGGCGACGCTGGCCGAATACGGCTTCCGTCTGCCGTCCTGCATGGACAACCGGCCGCTGCGCTTCGAGGAGTGGGATGCCATGCGTCCGCTTTCGGTCGCGGTCTCGGCGACCCCTGGCGCCTGGGAGATGGAACAGGCCGGCGGCGTCTTCGCCGAGCAGGTCATCCGTCCGACCGGCCTGATCGATCCGCCGGTCGAGGTCCGCCCGGCCAAGAGCCAGGTCGACGATGTCGTCGGCGAGATTCGCGATACCACCAAGGCCGGCTACCGCACCTTGGTCACCGTGCTGACCAAGCGCATGGCCGAGGATTTGACCGAGTATCTGCATGAGCAGGGCATCCGCGTCCGCTACATGCACTCCGACATCGATACGCTGGAGCGCATCGAGATCCTGCGCGATCTGCGCCTCGGCGCCTTCGACGTGCTGGTCGGGATCAATCTTCTGCGCGAAGGCCTCGACATTCCCGAATGCGGCTTCGTCGCCATTCTCGACGCCGACAAGGAAGGTTTCCTGCGATCGGAAACCTCGCTGATCCAGACCATCGGGCGCGCCGCCAGAAACGTCGACGGCAAGGTCATCCTCTATGCCGACCAGGTGACCGGCTCGATGGAACGGGCGATGGCCGAAACCAACCGTCGCCGCGAAAAGCAGATGGAGTGGAACGCGGCCAACGGCATCACACCGGAATCGGTCAAGTCGCGCATCTCCGACATTCTCGATTCGGTCTACGAGAAGGACCACGTCCGCGCCGATATCTCGCAGTTCACCGACGGTGCCGGCGCCATGATGGGCAACAACCTCAAGGCCCATCTCGACGCGATGGAAAAGCAGATGCGCGATGCCGCGGCCAATCTCGACTTCGAGAAGGCGGCCCGCATCCGCGACGAAATCAAGCGCCTGCGTGAGATGGAACTGTCCATCTCCGAAGACCCGCTGGCCAAATACGCCGACATGGAAAGCCCGGCCTCCGGCCGCGAAAAGGGCAAGCACAACAAGGGCGTGGCCAAACATCGTACAGCAGAGGAACAGGAGCGTTTTCGCAAGCTCGACGCAGCGCGTGCCGCCGAAGAGGCAGCCAAGGCTGCCCGGCCCAACCTCTTCCGCAAGCCTGATCTCGACGAGATGGGCGCCGATGGCACTGTGCCGGTGAAAAAGCCGCTGTTTTCGAAACCCTCGATCGACGACATGGGTCCAGGTACCGACATGCCGACGCCGGCCGGCGCGGTGTCGCGCTCGCTGTTCAAGAAACAGTCGGCATCCGAGGCACATGGTTCCGATTTCGGCATTCCCGGGGACGCCACAAAGCCGCTGTTCAAGAAGAACTCGCTGGACGAGATGACGGTGCGGCGGACGGAAAAACCGATCGAAGGAAAAGTGCCGGCCAAGCCGCAGCCAATCTCCCCCCTCGTGGGGGACGAATCCGCCAAGCCAGTTGTTCGCCAGCGAACAGGCATTGGCTCCTACGAAGACCCCGCCGACGCCCGTCGGGAAAAGCGCCGGCCGGGTAAGACGGGTAGGCCGGGAAAGTAGCGCCTTCCCCTTCTCCCAGAAGGGGAAGGGAAGCGCTCCGCCGCCGCCGCATTCCGCCGACCCACTTGCCACCAGCCCCGCCTTTGGTGTAATCGCTCCGCATACTCAACGTCTTGTCTCGAAAGGAGGGCTCACGTGTTTACGTTTCATCGTCACCATCGTCAGCGTGGCCCGATTTCTGCCCTGCGAGCTTGCTTGCAGGGCTGACCAGGGACGGTCCGGGTTTTTCCCGCTTCGATTTTTTGGTCTGCCCTTCGTGGTGCGTAATGCCGAGCCTGATGGCCGGAAAGCGCACCGTCAAAGTGGACCGGAGTAGTCTCCGGCAAGACCAGAGAAATCAAATGGCCCTGATCAGCCTCAAATCCCTCGGCGTCACCATGAGTGCGCCGCTGTTTGCCAATCTCGACCTCACCATCGGCACCGGCGACCGGCTCGGCATTGTCGCCGCCAATGGCCGCGGCAAGTCGACTTTGCTGAAATGCCTGACCGGCGGGATGGAGCCGACCTCCGGTGGCATCACCCGCACGCGCGGCCTGCGCGTCGGTCATGTCGAACAGTCGGTTGCCCCGGTCCTTCGCACCCGTACGTTCCGGCAGGTGGTGGCGGATGCCTTGCCGTCCGAGCAGGCCGAAAGCGAGATGTGGCGTGTCGACGTGGTTCTGGATTCACTCGACGTGCCCGAGCCGATGCGCGAGCGGCCAATGCAGGCGCTGAGTGGCGGCTGGCAGAGGCTTGCGCTAATCGCACGCGTCTGGGTCACCGATCCGGACGTGCTGTTGCTCGACGAGCCGACCAACCATCTCGACCTTGTCCGCATCAGCCAGCTCGAAACCTGGCTGAACACGCTGCCGCGCGAGGTGCCCGTCGTCATCGCCAGCCACGACCGCGCCTTCCTCGACGCCACCACCAACCGGACCCTATTCCTGCGCCCGGAACAGTCGCCGGTGTTTGCCCTGCCCTACTCCCGCGCCAGGCAGGCGCTCGACGAGGTCGATGCTTCGACCGAGCGCAAGTTCCAGCGCGACATGAAGGTGGCGCAGCAATTGCGCCGGCAGGCGGCCAAGCTCAACAACATCGGCATCAATTCGGGCAGCGACCTTTTGACGGTGAAGACCAAGCAGCTCAACCTGCGGGCCGAAAAACTGGAAGAAGCGGCCGCACCGGCGCACCGCGAAAAGTCGGCGGGTGCCATAAAACTGGCCAATCGCGGCACCCACGCCAAGGTGCTGATCACGCTCGACGACGCGGCTGTGGAAACACCCGACGGCACCCCGCTGTTTCGAACCGGCAAGCGCCATATCTGCCAGGGCGACCGCATCGTGCTGCTCGGCCGCAACGGCGTCGGCAAGTCGCGCTTCGTCACCCTGATCCGCAATGCCATTGTCGAACCGGACACGGTGCCGAATGTGAAGGTGACGCCGTCGACGGTGCTAGGCTACAGCGACCAGGCGCTGTCGGGCATCAGCGGCGACGACACGCCGCTGATGCTGGTCTCGCGCCGCTACGATGTCGGCGAGCAGCGTGCCCGCTCGCTGCTGGCAGGCGCCGGCGTGGTCATCGAGATGCAGGAGAAAAAGATCGGTGCGCTGTCCGGCGGCCAGAAGGCGCGGCTGATGATGCTGGCGCTGAGGCTCGCCAATCCCAACTTCTATCTGCTGGACGAGCCGACCAACCATCTCGACATCGACGGCCAGGAAGCCCTGGAAGCGGAACTGCTGGCACATCAGGCAAGCTGTGTGCTCGCCTCGCACGACCGCTCCTTCATCCGCGCCATCGGCAACCGCTTCTGGCTGATCGAGAAACGGCGGCTGACCGAAGTCGAAGACCCAGAGGATTTCTTCCGCTCGGTGGCGGAGGGCGCTGGCTAATCGGTGAACAAAACTGCCGATGAAGTTCCGGCCTG
>NZ_RZRA01000528.1:0-3930 GCF_003998945.1 Mesorhizobium sp. M7A.F.Ca.CA.003.01.2.1
GTTGAAGCGTGAGCCGATCCCGGTCAGCGAGATCGTCGTCGGCCTGCAATGCGGCGGCTCCGACGGCATGTCGGGTATCACGGCCAATCCGGCGCTGGGCGCGGCTGTCGACATCCTGGCCGGCGTTGGCGGTATCGGCATCCTCTCCGAGACCACGGAAATCTACGGCGCCGAGCATCTGCTTGCCTACCGCGCGGCAACGCCGGAGATCGCGCAGAAGCTCGACGGCTTCGTGAAGTGGTGGGAGGACCACGTCGCCAAGCATGGCGCCTCGATCGACAACAATCCCTCGCCCGGCAACAAGCGCGGCGGCCTCACCACCATCCTGGAGAAGTCCCTCGGTGCGGTCGCCAAGGGCGGCCAGACGCCGCTCAACGGCGTCTTCGGTTACGCCGAAAAAGTCACCGGCAGTGGCCTGGTGTTCATGGATACGCCTGGCTACGACCCGGTTTCGGCGACCGGCCAGGTGGCGGGCGGCGCCAACGTCATCGTCTTCACCACCGGCCGCGGCTCCTGCTTCGGCTGCCGTCCGACGCCGTCGATCAAGGTCGCCACCAACTCGACCATGTACCACCAGATGGAAGAGGACATGGACGTCAATTGCGGCGTCATCGCCTCGGGTGAAAAGACCATCGCCGGCATGGGCCGCGAGATCTTCGAACTGATCGTCGAAACGGCTTCCGGCCGCAAGACCAAGAGCGAGGACTTCGGCTACGGCGACAACGAGTTCGTGCCCTGGCATCTGGGCGCAACACTTTAGATTTTACTGATATAAAATAGACGGCGCGCCGGTCAGCGGCGGGCAACGGGGAGGTTTTGCATGGAAAAACGCCGTATCGGTCGGACAGCTCTGGAGGTCACCGAAGTCAGTTTCGGCGGCGCCGCACTTGGCGGCCTTTACCGCGCCTGTTCGCGCGAAGCGGCGATGGAGACGCTGCAGGGCGCCTGGGATGCCGACCTGCGCTATTTCGACACCGCACCCTTCTACGGTTTCGGACTGTCGGAGCGCCGCTTCGGCGACTTCCTGCGTTACAAGCCGCGCGATTCCTATGTGCTGTCGACCAAGGTCGGCCGGCTGTTTCGCCCGGTGCCGGACGATCAGGTTCCCGATCACTCCTATGTCGATCCGCTGCCCTTCGCGCTCGACTACGACTATTCCTATGACGGCATTATGCGGTCGGTCGAGTTCAGCTATGCGCGGCTTGGCCTAAACAGGATAGACATCCTGTTTGTCCACGACATCGGCGCCTACACCCATGGTATCGAGAAGACCAAGCTGCATTTTCGCGACCTGATGGATGGCGGCCTCAAGGCACTCGAAGAGCTGAAACGGACTGGCGTCATTTCTGCCTATGGGCTTGGCGTCAACGAGGTGCAGATCTGCCTGGACGTGATGCGCCGGGCGCCGCTCGACTGCATCCTGCTTGCCAGCCGCTATTCCCTGCTCGACCGCAGTGCCGAAGCGGAGTTGCTGCCGCTATGCCGGGCACAGCAGACCTCCTTGGTCATTGGCGGCGTGTTCAACTCCGGCATCCTGGCGACCGGCCCGGTGCAAGGCGCACATTTCGACTACCGCCCCGCCAGCCATGACGTGCTCGACCGCGTCGGCGCAATGGAAAGGATCGCCGCCGAGGGTGGCTATCCGCTCGCCGCCGCAGCGTTCCAATTCCCCTTGCATGAAGCTGCCGTCGCCACCGTACTGACCGGCACCGCCAAGCTGGCAAATCTGACGCGCAACCTCGAGCTGCTCGACATCGACGTACCGGAAACGGAATACGCCAAATATCGTCCCTACACGCTGGTGCAGGAGCTGGTGTGAAACTTCATGTTCCTTCGGCACATGGAGGAATGGATATTCCATATTGACGAATTGGTGGAATTAATATTCCATACGTTCCCAGAACGGAACGGAAGCGTGACGGCGCCAATGGGAGAACAGGGCGGGGGATCTGCCTCTGCCAGACCTCGCAACGACTGGTCAAACACCGCTTGCATCGATCTGTTCGATGCACTATCAAAACAGGGCAACTGTTTTTTATTGATAAAGTTCTGTTTGGGACCGCGCCTATCCGAACGGAGCTTCCGTATCGTTCACCGGGCGACTTAGGGAGGAAACCTCATGAAATTCGTGACCAGCATTCTCAACCGCCGCGCCGTCATGGCGCTGGCAGCAGCTTCAATGCTCGCCGGCGTCATGCATCCGGCGCCGGTTTCGGCGGCGGACGTCACCATTCCGATCATCGTCAAGGACACCACGTCCTTCTACTGGCAGATCGTTCTGGCCGGCGCCCGCAAGGCCGGCAAGGATCTCGGCGTCAACGTGCCGGAACTCGGCGCCCAGGCTGAAACCGACGTCAACGGCCAGGTCTCGATCCTCGAGAACGCCGTTGCCAGCAACCCGGCGGCCATCGTCATTGCGCCGACCGAGTTCAAGGCGCTCGGCAAGCCGATCGATGAAGCCGCTGCCAAGGTCAAGGTCATCGGCATCGACTCCGGTGCCGACTCCAAGGCCTTCACCTCGTTCCTGACCACCGACAACGTCCAGGGCGGCCGCGTCGCTGCCGACGGCCTCGCAGCTGCCATCGGCGCCGCCAACGGCGGCAAGATCGAGGGCGACGTTGCCCTGATCACCAACGCACCTGGCGCCGGCTCGCTCGAACAGCGCAAGCAGGGCTTCACCGAACAGCTGGCCGCCAAATATCCGGGCCTCAAGCTGGTTGCCGACAAATATGCCGACGGCCAGGCCACCACCGGCCTCAACATCGCCACCGACCTGATCACCGCCAACCCGAACCTCAAGGGCATCTTCGCTTCCAACCTGATCATGGCGCAGGGCGTCGGCCAGGCCGTCGCGGAAAACAACCTTGGCGGCAAGCTGGCGCTGGTCGGTTTCGACAGCGACGAGAAGCTGATCAAGTTCCTCAACGACGGCGTCATTTCCGCCCTCGTCGTCCAGGATCCGTACCGGATGGGCTATGACGGCATCAAGACCGCGCTCGCCGCCTCCAAGGGCGAGAAGGTCGAAGCCAATGTCGACACCGGCGCCAATCTGGTGACCAAGGACAACATGAAAGATCCCAAGATCGACGCGCTGCTCAATCCGAAGCTCTGAGCCGTCGCATCCGCAATCGTCTCCGGGGCACCTCGCCCCGGAGACACAAACTGCCGCACGAACGGCTTGGCAATCCGCACGCCTGAGCCAGGCTGTTTTCGAGGCATATCCCTGCCTCGCCGCGTGCCAATCGTGAGGCCAGCCTGGGAAGCCAATCCGGGAGGCCAATCTGGGAGGATTGTCATGATTTCGACGGCGCAGGAACTGCATCCCGCACCCGTTCTGGAACAGGGGCGGACTATCCTCGAATTGCGTGGCCTGGAGAAGCGCTATCCCGGCACCCACGCGCTGAAACCGGTCGATCTCGCCTTCAAGTCCGGTGAGATCCACGCCATCGTCGGCGAAAACGGCGCCGGCAAATCCACGCTCATCAAGCTTCTGACCGGCGTCATGCCGCGCACCTCCGGAGAGATTGTCTGGGAGGGCCAGGCGGCCGCCCTGGCGACGCCGCACGAGGCGATGGCGCTCGGCATCAATGCCGTGCACCAGGAAGTCGTGCTGTGCCGTCACCTGACGGTCGCCGCCAACATGTTCCTCGGCGAGGAGAATTCGCGCTTCGGCATCCTGCAGCAGCGCGCCATGGTCAGGCAGGCGCAGACGATCATCGACGACCTAGGCTTCGACCTGCCGGCGCATGTCACGCTCGGCGACCTGACCATCGGCCAGCAGCAGCTGATAGCCGCCGCCCGCGCCACCGTGCGCGGCACCAAATTCCTGATCTTCGACGAGCCGACCGCCTACCTCACCCGCAAGGAGGCCGACCAGCTCTTCACGCTGATCCGCCGTCTGAAGGGCGAAGGCGTGACGATCATCTACAT
>NZ_RZRA01000529.1:0-3926 GCF_003998945.1 Mesorhizobium sp. M7A.F.Ca.CA.003.01.2.1
CGTCTACGCCGACCATGCCAAATATCCTGATATCGCCGACATCACCGCCGATTTCGTCTACGCCCGACTGCAGACCGGCAGCGATGACAATCCCGACTGCTATACGCCGAAAGGCCTCGATGAATGGGCCGCGCGGGTAAAGACCTGGGCGCAAGGCAAGCAGCCGGCCGACCTGCGGCGCGCCGACCCCGCCACCGATGCGCCGGTCAAGCCGCGCGACGTGTTCGTTTACTTCATCACCGAGGGCAAGGTGCGCGCGCCGTTCGGCGCCATGGCACTGATGAAGCGAGTGGACCAGGGTCAACCGGTGCCCTGACGCAGCGGAATCATGGCATCTTCGCCACCGTCGTAACCTTATCGATACCTCCTTGCTGCATGAATCCAGCCAGACCAGTCGCAGATCTGGGCCGCCACGGGCAAGGACGAGGGGCATGTCGCTCGACTACACTTCACTTCTCCTGGCTGTCGGTTTTTCCGCGGCCTGCCTGAGCCTGACATTGTTCGGCATGTGGCTGACCGCTCGCTCGGAGAAATTCCTGCTGACATGGGCGATCAGCCTGGTGTTCGTGGTCGGCGATATTTTTGTCTATGACGCTTATATCGACATGCCCGGGCGCCTGCTGGGCATCGCCACGCTGGCTTTCCTCCTGCTCGGTTTCTCGACAATGCTGGGCGCGGCCTACCAGTTTAGAACCGGCGGCTCGCCAGTGCCCCGAACTGTACTTGGCAGCGCCATTTCGCTGGCCGTGACGTTGCCTCCCATGGCTCTAGGCTATGACGGGCTGGGCTTCATGTTCGAAAATGCCTTCGCCGCCTTGCTTCTGTTCGCAACGGCGGTCGAATACTGGAAGGGCCGCGACGAAGCCCCTGCCCTGACGATCGGTATCACCGCGCTCTATTCTGCCACGGCCGCATCCTTCGCTCTCTGCGCCATGGTTTTAGCCTTGGATGGAAAGCTGGTCCTTGGACATGCGCCAAGCAACTGGGCCGAGGAACTGAGCCTCATCATCGTCATCGCCAGCATGACCGGGATTGGAGCGCTTTCCCTGGCCCTGAATCAGGGACGCTTGGCCCGGCATCACCGCCACAATGCCCTGACCGACCCGCTGACCGGCCTGCTCAACCGCCGCGCCCTGTTCGACCTGCACGGCGATGCGCCGGTCGGCGCCTTCACGGCGGTGGTCGTCTTCGATCTCGACAACTTCAAGGCCATCAACGACGAATTCGGCCACGCCGCCGGTGATGAGGTGCTGAGGGTGTTTGCACGGGAACTCGCCAGCAATCGCCGCCCGGCCGACGTCGCCGCGCGCATGGGCGGCGAGGAGTTCGCGCTGGTGCTGAAGCGGACCTTGCCCGAAACGGTGGAGGCCACCGCCGAGGCCATACGGGCAGCTTTCGCCGCGCACCGCATCGAAACCGAGACAGGCTCGCTGATATGCACCGTCAGTGCCGGATTTGCTTTCGGCACCAAGGAAGGCCTCGGCTTCGACAAGGTGCTCAACGCCGCCGACAAGGCGCTCTACGACGCCAAGCGCGGAGGCCGTAACCGCGTCACCGCATCTCCGTTCAGGCGCGCAAGCTAATCGCGCAACACCGGCCTCTGATCGTGGGGAGACGAATGCGGCTCCTAGGCCGCCATGACAATCTCATTGAAGGTATCGAGATCGACATAGAAGACCTTGGTGATCTCCTCGATCAGATCGTCGTAGTCGCAGCCCTGTGATCTCAAGATATTGATGGCAGCGATGATGTCGACGCGTTCGGTAAGCCGCCGCTTCTGGTAATCCTCGACGTAACGTTCCATGGCTGTCCCTTAGCCTGTGTGCCCAAACGCGTTTGAACGACAGAGATCGCAGGAGGGAAGCTAGGCAGCCTTGCTTGCGTGAAACTTGCCCGGCATTGGCCGTGGTCCTCGATCTGCGATAACCAGACTGATACGGAAGCGGCCGACTCACAAAGCCATGGAAAAGACTAGCACGCGATATTGAGCGTGCCAGAGACGCAGGTGATCGGATGGAGAAATATTGGACTTGGCAAGAACTTCGGATCGCCAACTGAAGTTCACCGCCAATGCTAGACGGTAAGGAACTTCCGCACATCAGCCCGGTCTAAATCTTCAGCCGGGCCGGTATGGACGATCACGCCCCGGTCCATGATGTTGACCTCGTCGGCGAGCTCGCGGCAGAAATCGAGATATTGTTCGACCAAAAGCACGGCGATGCCCGCCTGGTCGCGTAGATAGCGGATGGCGCGGCCGATGTCCTTAATGATCGACGGCTGTATGCCCTCGGTCGGTTCATCGAGCACGAGCAGTTTCGGCCGCATCACCAGCGCCCGCCCGATGGCGAGCTGTTGCTGCTGGCCGCCGGAAAGATCGCCGCCGCGACGGCCGAGCATCTGCTTCAGCACAGGGAACAATTCGAAGACATGCGCCGGAATGTTGCGGTCGGCTCGCCTCAGCGGCGCAAAGCCTGATTCCAGGTTCTCCCGCACGGTGAGCAGCGGAAAGACCTCCCTGCCCTGCGGTACGAATGCGATGCCCGACCGGGCGCGGTCATACGCCGCGCTCCGGTCGAGCGCCTTCCCCTCGAAGGCAACGCTTCCGCTCGTCAGCCGGTGGTGGCCGACGATCGATCTCATCAAACTGGTCTTACCGACGCCGTTGCGGCCGAGCACGCAGGTGATCTTGCCGGCGCCCGCCTTCAGCGATACGCCGCGCAGCGCCTGGGCGGCGCCGTAGTGCAGCGTGGCATTGGAAACTTCGAGCATGTCAGCGCCGTCTCCAGAACCTGAGAAACGACAGATCGAAGTGATGGAACTGAACCCGCCAGACCATGCTCATCTCCCCAGATAGACTTCGACGACACGCTCGTCGGCCGACACGAAATCGAGTGTGCCTTCCGAGAGCACCGAGCCCTCGTGCAGGCAGGTGACCTTGACGCCGAGCTCGCGCACGAAATGCATGTCGTGCTCGACGACGATGACCGAATGGTCGCGGGCGATATCCTTGAGCAGCCGCGCGGTTTCCTCGGTCTCGGCATCGGTCATGCCGGCGACCGGCTCGTCAACCAGAAGCAGTTTCGGGTCCTGCGCCAAGAGCATGCCGATCTCCAGCCACTGCTTTTGCCCATGGCTGAGATTGGCCGCCAGTTCGTCACGCTTGTCGCCAAGCCGGATGATGCCGAGGATGTCATCAATCTGCCGCGTCTCGGCGGCCGAGCGGCGGTGAAACAGCGCCGGGAAGATCGAGCGAGGACCCTTCAGCGCCAGCATCAGGTTTTCCTCGATCGTGTGGCTTTCGAAGACGGTCGGCTTCTGAAATTTACGGCCAATGCCCATCATTGCGATCTCGGCCTCGTCGTGCTTGGTCAGATCGACTTGGCCGTCGAAGAACACTTCGCCCTCGTCGGGCCGCGTCTTGCCGGTGACGATGTCCATCATCGTCGTCTTGCCGGCGCCGTTGGGGCCGATGATGGCGCGCATCTCGCCCTTGTCGAGCACCAGCGACAGATTGTTGATGGCGCGAAAGCCGTCGAAGGAGACCGAGACGCCGTCGAGATAAAGGATCGTGTTCGACTTTGACATGGTCGCTCACTCCGCCGGCTGTGGTTCGGGGTTGCTGGCGGACCAGTCACCTGGCTTTCTTGCTTCACTGCGAACGATTTTCGCCGGCGGCGAGACATCGGCATCGGTGCCGGCTTCCTCGGCAATCGAAGCAGCTCGCAACGCCTTGGCGTTGCCGCGCCAGCTGTCCCACATGCCGATGATGCCCTTGGGCAGCAAAAGCGTGACGGCGACGAATAGTCCACCCAGTGCAAACAGCCAGAACTCCGGCAGTACGCCGGTGAACCAGGATTTTCCGGCATTGACCAGCAACGCACCGATGATCGACCCGACAATGGTGCCGCGCCCGCCGACAGCCGCCC